>SLOS01000305.1 GCA_007132365.1 Bacteroidales bacterium
CCGTAAACGTAGGGAGTCGCCCTGCTTATGCAGGCCCAGCTGTAGGAGTTGTAGTAACCGAGCGAGCCGCCCAGCAGGTTCATCAGCCGTGCCGCCGTCTGCCGTCCCCCGACCTGGTTGTAGCTGCCGGTGCCGTAGGGCACCAGGATGGCCTGGTTACCGTATTTCTGCCTTACACGCTCTATTTGCGAAGCCAGCATGTCGTAAGCCTCGTCCCAGCTTATCCTTTCAAATTTCCCCTCACCCCGCTTGCCGGTCCGCTTCATCGGGTATTTGAGCCTGTCGGGGTGATACTGGCGGCGCCGGTATGATCGGCCCCTGATGCAGGCCCTTAGCTGGGGGTCAGCCAGCGTATCGCCGGGCCTGTCGTCAGTCTCAATCCTTATTATCTTCTCTTCTTTTACATGGAGCGTGAGCACGCACCTGCCGCCGCAGTTGTGTGCCGGGCACCCGGCACGGATGATCCTGACCCCGTCAACCTCCTCAACCAGTACCGGGGTATGCCTCTCCAGCTCCCTGATACACCCTGCCAGCGGGGCACCGGCCACAAGTCCCCCTCCCAGCAGCGCCCCCATTTTAAGGAAGCACCGCCGGTCGATCGAAGCCTGGGAATTTCCTTTGTCTGGCATTGCCGAAGAATTCCGGTTACCAACCGGGGCCTGAGAATTCCCGTTTTCAGGTGAAGCCTGAGGATTCCCGTTTTCAGTCTCCCGGGCTTTCCCGGTCTTCTTTATTCCGTTACGTTTGTTATCCACTAAGATTACAGCTTCAAGCCACTAAAGTACAAAACAGAGAATTAATAGCATCTGAAATTGGTCAAATTTATTAACTTTGTTGTGAACCGGTTAATCTCATCATAATCCGGGAAATATTTCTTTTATCAATGATTACAAGGAAGGCATTAATAGCCATGCTGGCAATTGTTTCTGCCGGGTGTTCAGTCTTGAGAAAAACGGCTGAAGAACCGGTCTACGAAGTAGAACCAATTACCATAACCGGGTTCAAGGCAACAGGCAATGAACCATTCTGGGCACTGGAAATTGAGTTTGACAACGTGCTCAGATTCACAAGCCTGACAGAAGAGTTCCCCGAACTGACATTCCATATGCCCCATGCGGAAAGGAACGAAGACCTGTCTGTGGTGAAGTACACGACAAGGACATATAATGCCGAAACGAAGGTGGTCATCTTACGCGAGGAGTGCACTGACACCATGAAGGGTACCCGGTTTCCATATACGGTGACCGTTTCATTAAGGAGGAGCCACAATGACGATTTTACGGTATTCAGGGGCTGCGGACAGTATCTGGGGACCTACCGGCTGAATGACATCTGGGTACTTGAAAAGATTGACGGCGAACCTGTTGACATACCCCAGTCCAGGCAAAAGCCCACAATGAAGATTGACCTGGCAGGAAGGACTGTATTAGGATACGGAGGATGCAACAGGTATCACGGAAGGGCCGAGCTGGTAAACAATGTCCTGGTTACCGGGAATATCCTGTCAACAAAAATGGCATGTATCGACACGCAGGAAATTGAAAACAGATTCCTCAAAACAATCTCGTCACAGACCCTCGAATTTGAGATAGATGACGAGGGTATGCGGATGACCGACGGCGAAACGGAGCTGTTTTTCAGCAGGGCGGAATAATAATGCTACTGCAAGCCCAAATTTCCCCCCTTCACCCCTTATGAATGTCACACCCCGGTCGAATATGGCTTGCCTGCAGAGGCCCGGTTTTAATATATAATTCCCTGATCCGTTTGGCCAGATGGCCTGTCCTGACCTAATTCACACCCCTGACGTTCATTTTGATCCCGAACACAGCATCCATCGCGGTTATGAACAACATGTCCCTGTCAGGCCCGGCAAAACATATATTGGCGGTCCATCCCTTGTCCACCGGAATATGTGCAATCCTTTCCCCGGATTTGTCAAATACTGTAACCCCGCGGCCCGTCAGGTAGACATTCCCCCTGTCATCCATTGTCATACCATCTGAGCCCAGATCGCAGAAGAGCCTCCGGTTGGAAAGTGTTCCATCCTCATTTATGTCATAAACATAGGTCTTCTTGTCACCTATGTCGGCAACATAAAGCGTTTTTCCGTCAGGGGTCCCAATTATACCGTTGGGCTTTACCAGGTCCTCGTCAACCCTGAAAAACCGGCTGCGGTCAGCACTCAGGAAGTAGACATGTTCACCGTCCTGCTGCATTTCAGGGTCGCGTTCCCAGTAACCCCTTTTATAGAGAGGGTCGGTAAAATACATCCCCCCGTCGGGACGCACCCACACGTCATTGGGACCGTTTAACAGCTTACTGTTCCAGTTATCAACCAGAATGGCAACCTCTTTTGTTTCCATGTCGACCGACCATAGCTCGTTATCCATATCGGCGCAAGTGATCAGATTACCGTCAATGTCAAAGTACATGCCGTTGGAGCGGCCGGCTTCTTCCATGAATACCGAGAATTCGCCGGTCGTCCAGTTCCACTTCACAATGGTATTGTTTGGCTGGTCGGTAAAATAGACATTCCCGTGGGCATCAGGTGCCGGTCCCTCGGTAAACTTAAAGCCTTCTCCGAGAAGATCGAGTTCGGCTCCTTCAGCAATAATATTGTTCTTGTCCATGATCTGGGAGTTTACTGATAGAAAAGGAAATAAAAGTAAAAGAACCGTTATGATTATTATGGGCGGACAATGATCTGGCAATTTGCAGCCGTTCATAAGCAGGCCTGGATGTTTTTCATTGTTTTGCATGATCTGGTTTTTTAATTTAATACCCGATATTAACAAAAATATATAAAACCGGACAGTTAACAATATACTTATAAGCCAAATAATGTCTGATATAACCGGCAGACAAGGAGTTGACAGAAATACTTTACCGTCATTTCAGGATAAAGCATCATCAAATCAGATATTACATGAATTAGTTACGATCATCTACTATCCCGAAAGTGAGTCCCGTAAAAAATCCTCTCATCGGGCCAGCATGTTGTCGATTGAATATTTCCCCGCACCGCTGAAAAGGAATCCGGTAAATACAGCTATTCCCTTGGTGGTATGAAGGATGTTGTTAAGCGGATCAGCATTGGCGACATGCATGATTGTAGCCATTATCATTGTAAAAAGCATCATTGCGGCAAATGGCCTGGTAAGTAACCCGAGAATAAGGAACAAGCCGCCTATAAATTCAGCTATTGCAGCCAAAAAACCCCAGAAAGCAGGGGCAAACCCGAGGCCTATATTCCCCATGGCCCCTCCCAGCCATGTCCAGGTTTCAACTCCTCCGGTTATCTTGGGCCAGCCATGAAACATAAAAATTATACCAAATCCCACCCTTATTACCAGTAGGGCGAAATGCATTGACCCTGTTGAAGTTTTGAAGATTTTTCCACTCATTTCTGATTTTTTTTTTAGTTTTGATCTCTGTTTTGGGTTAATTTTCTTTATTATTTTGACCTCTGTTTTGTTTAACCCTCTATTTTGTTTCTATTAATTTCAGGAATGGTTGAATAACAATCATGCAAATAAAATGTTTGCTCCTTAAATACTTTTTAACAATAAGGTATCCTTTGGTGGCCGCCCCCGGTTAAATGTCCCTCTCAAAAAAATCAAACCCCATCAGGACAGAGATATCCCTTAACTGCTGATCAAAATTTATTCTCCCAGCATGCCCAATGCTCTTTC
>SLOS01000255.1 GCA_007132365.1 Bacteroidales bacterium
ATACCGATGCAATCAAAGAAAATTTTGTCCTTCATTATTTTAAATATCAAAACTATACCATTGTTTGGTGTTGCAAGTGAATTATTTATGATATATCAGTCCATATTAAACTTTTCCGGGAGAAAGAAAATACTTGCCCTGCTCATAGACCCGGAGGAGACAACACCGGATATGCTGCCCCTTCTGATTGAGCCGGCCGCCGGAGCAGGTGTTTCCATGATACTTGTTGGTGGCAGCCTTGTCAATCATCCGGTAGGGCCGCTTATTGATGCCATAAAGAATATATGTTCCCTGCCTGTCCTTTTGTTCCCCGGAACACCGGGTCAATTAAATGACAAGGCTGATGGTTTATTGCTATTATCGCTTATTTCAGGCAGGAATCCTGAGTTTCTTATTGGAAATCATGTTGTCGCTGCCCAGTTTCTGAAAAAGAGTTCTCTTGAGATCATACCCACCGGTTATATGCTGATAGAGAACGGGAAAACCAGTTCGGCCGAATATATGAGCAACACCCGGCCACTGCCTGCCAATAAGCCTGACCTGGCTGTTTCCACTGCACTGGCCGGGGAGATGCTTGGACTGAAGCTTATCTATCTGGAGGGAGGAAGCGGCGCACCCGGTATAATTCCCGCTGAAATAATTCATGCTGTAAAAAAGAACATCAGAATCCCCCTGGTTGTTGGTGGAGGGATAAGGAGTGCCGGGGATCTCAAAAAAGTTTATGAAGCGGGTGCTGATATTGCTGTTGTCGGTAATGCAGTTGAGAATGATAAAACTAAGCTTCTCGAATTTGCACAAGTTTTAAAATAAAAACCCACCCCGGGTATATGGGGTGGGTTTTTAAAAATTAACCTTTTTTACGGGCATTTAAGAACATGTTCCATCTGATATTTCGCAGATGCTTCGTAATTGCCGTAAGCTGCGTCATTATATGCGGCACATGCCCTGGTTGTATCTCCCAGCCCTTCATAGGCCTTGCCAAGCTCAAAATATATTTTTGCAGTTTCATCTTTGGTGCCGTTAAACAGATCAATTGCTCTTTGTGCACTGTTTACGGCATCCTGGTAACGTGACTGCTCATTATAAATGGTGGCAAGAAGAAAATGGGTTTCGGGAAATGCTTCATCATATGAAAGCGATGCTGATATAAAATCTATTGCCTGCTGAAAATTGTTCTCGCCCTTTGCCCTTACTGCACGGACCAGAAAAAAGTCGCGCGCTGTAGATTCGGCAGTTTCCATGATCTGCTCTTCGTTGGTCATTATAGCAGTTTCAATTGCCATATCCATAGCTTCCCTGAAATTATCGGCATCTTCAAGCCTTCTGTAGACCAGACCTTTGCCAAGGTGTGCTCTGGAATGCTGGGGATTTATCTCAAGGGCCTTGTCGAACATGCTGAGAGCCTCCTCATTGTTGTTTTCCCTGAACAGGTTGTTGCCCTGAATGGTATATAGCTGGTGCAATACATTCTCAGACCGTCTGCCGGTATTTAAATCGTTATATTTTTTTGCCACCTCTATGGTTTCTTCAAATCCTGTAATGGCATCCGGAATATTTCTCTCACGGTAATGTCGCATGGCAAGATCGAAGTGCAGTCCTGGTATCTGAATTTCAGCCTGTTCCTTTACCTCCTCCCCCTCTTCTCCAAGAAGGCTTGCAATTTGAGCGCTTTTTTCAAAACTTGCAATCGCTGCCTTTATATCAGTGTCTGCTAAATCCAAACCTGTATTATAGGCTTCAATAGCTTCTTTGAGTGTTTGCCCCTGAACTTGTAATCCCAGGAACAGCGAAATTGCCGAAAAGAGAATAAGCTTTTTGAATAACCTGATCTTCATAGACTTTTAGTTTAGTTTTTTTAAAATGTGCAATTTTAGGTTGCTAAAATAATGTTTTTTTTACGGGAAACACAAAAAAACCTTTACATTTTGTTTGTTAATCTGTTAAGAATAGTACCCGGTCAGTTAAACACAAAAACCGGCCTTTTTGTTTGAAACAGCAATTTCTTTGCCAAACTTGGATTGAAAAGCCGGTAAAATATATTTCTTTTTTTGTGGGTAAGCGCAATAAGCTCAATATCATTGGCTTCTATGAAGTCATTAACCCCCTGAAGAAGATTCTTACTTTCAATAATATGGCACTCAAGTGATAATTTTTTATGTGTTTTTAAAAAATGAGTTTTCATTTCTGCCATTTTTCCACTGTTATTTTTACTGTTTGCACCTGTACTGAAATGAACGCATTCAATCCTAATACTGTAGCCTGATAAAATTTTCGTGAGGCTGTCGATGGACTGGTAATCTGACTCATCAAAATCAGTGGCATACAGAAGCTTTATCTCCCCTTTTTCCTTTAGACGGGCATCCCGGGTTACCAGCAAAACAGGTATTCCTGCCGTGTCGATAACCCGTGCCGCAACTGAACCGAGAGTTTCACCGGATTGCTCTCCGTGACCCCTGGTACCGATGACGATGATCCCCGGACCAAATGATTTTATAATATTGTCAATCTCCTCACCGGGCTGGCCTGCTTTTACTTCTGTTGTGATTTTTATATCTTTAAGATTCTTAAGTCCGGCATATCGTTTAATTTTTTTTGAAAATTTTTTCATCTGCTTTTCTGCATTTTGCTCAAGATCTTTGAATATGTCGGCCATATTCGACTGATAGGTAAAGGCATCGGGGAAAGCCATAGCATCAACCATAGGATTGAAGAAAACATGGAAAAGCAGTATCTCCGCATCTGTCCTCGCCGACAAATGCAAAGCGAAAAAACAGGCATTCAGGGAGTAATCAGAGAAATCAATTGGGACCAGGATCCGGTCAATACTCCCTTTTTTACTTTGATTATTATTTTCCATGATGATCTGTTTTAGGTTCAATAATATAAAACCTCATGGTCTTATAGTTTACAGAACGCACGTTTATGCCCTGTTTATTTTATCCGGTGAAAAGATAACTAAAAGATGAATTAATGTCAATACTTACGGGATTTTGTATTTACTGATTATTTAAGTAAATTTTACGTCTTAAATTATCTCGTTAAAAGGCATTAAGAGGTTTAAAATCAGGCACAAATGAAGGAGATTGATCCGGGGAAAAAACAGGATATCAAATCATTGCTCGAGGACAGGAAGGAAAGGCTAAAGGAGCTTGCCTGCATAAACCAGACCACGGCAATTCTTAAGGAGGGTAAACCCGTTGAGGAATCGCTTCATCAGATAGCCCTTATTCTTCCGGCTGCCTGGCAATACCCTGAATATACCGTATCACGCATAACATTCGAACAGCGCGAATACAAAAGTCCCCGATTCCGCCCTACACAATGGACGCTGACCCAGAGTTTCAAGACCATTGACGGCAATGAGGGAATCATCGAAGTATGTTATACAAGAGAGTTTGCTGACATGGATGAGGGTCCCTTCCTTAAGGAGGAGAGGCACCTGATAGACAATATTTGCAGTCTTTTGCTGGGATATATAAACAGCTACAAGGCCCGCACAATCCTTTTCAGGGCAAAAAGGAAAGAGCGTCAGCAGAAACGCCATTCAGAGCAACAGGAAAAAATAGTTAACAGCCGTCAGCTGCTTCAGCGCTTTTTAAACAAGCATAATGCCGAAAGAGATCTTTTTCATGATCTAATGCCTTTCAAGGTAAGGGAGATCCTGCTCGTTTCGACTCTTTATGACGCCTA
>SLOS01000217.1 GCA_007132365.1 Bacteroidales bacterium
AATTAAATCCTGTTTAAAATGGCATATTTATTTACTTCTGAATCGGTGTCGGAGGGACACCCGGACAAGATTGCCGATCAGATATCCGATGCACTGCTGGACGAATTCCTCAGGCATGATCCTGAATCGAAAGTGGCTTGCGAGACACTGGTCACCACCGGACTGATCGTTTGCGGCGGTGAGGTAAAAACCGAGGGCTATGTGGATATACAAAAGGTAGCCAGGGATACGGTCCGGCGTATCGGATATACCCGGTCTGAATATAAATTTGAGGCCGAATCGTGTGGTGTAATATCCTGTATACATGAACAGAGCCCCGATATAAGCCAGGGTGTTGAACGTGATAATTGTGAAAACCAGGGTGCAGGCGATCAGGGTATGATGTTCGGTTACGCTATAAAGGAGATGGAAAATTATATGCCGCTTCCGGTCCAACTGTCCCATGTCCTGCTTAAAGAGCTTGCTGCCATACGACATGAGGGCAGCCAGATGACCTACCTGCGACCCGATTCCAAGGCACAGGTAACAGTTGAGTATGACCATGATAATGTTGCAAGAAAGCTCAATACCCTGGTTGTATCCACACAGCATGACCCGCTTGAAGGAACCGATGCTGACATGCAGAAGCTTATTGAAGCGGATATCAGGAAGATACTGATTCCAAGGGTCAGGAACTCGAAGAGCGTGCCGGAGAAGATCAGGATGCTCTTTGACGACGGATACCGGATACTGGTGAATCCTACAGGGAAGTTTGTTATTGGCGGCCCTCACGGGGATACCGGGCTTACCGGCAGAAAGATCATTGTTGACACCTACGGCGGCAAGGGAGCTCATGGTGGCGGGGCATTCTCGGGAAAGGATGCCTCCAAGGTGGACCGGTCCGCTGCCTATGCTACAAGGCATATAGCCAAAAACCTTGTGGCAGCAGGAATCGCAGATGAGATCCTGGTTCAGGTTGCATATGCCATCGGTGTTGCTGAGCCTGTCGGCCTGTATGTAAATACCTATGGAACATCCAATGTGGGCGCAAGCGATCCTGAAATATCTGCAATTGTAGGCGGATTGTTTGACCTTCGTCCGTGGTCGATAATCAGGCGTTACGGACTGAAAAATCCGGTTTTCGAAAAAACCGCCTCATACGGGCACTTCGGCCGCACACCCTATACGGTAGAGGTGGAGGTTTATTACCAGGATGAGGAAACCTATTCAAAGGTGATAAACGGTATGCAGCGCCATTTCAAAATGGTTGAGATGTTTGCCTGGGAAAAACTTGATGAGGTAGAGAGAATCAAAAAGGCTTTCGGGGTTTGAACTTAACCGGCAGGGATCAGGATGACGGTTATTCGGGACGGCGGCAATATTTTTTTTCGTATCCTTTGAAGGCAGCGAATATTGACTTATTTTTATCTCTGTTAAAAAAATAAACCGGGTGATCATTAGGCTAGGTGCATTTCTTTTTATGCTTCTCTTATTGTCTGCTAACCTTCATTCAGCGCAGATGCAGGGTGGCCGCAACTATTTCCTGCTTAAACCTGTAAAGGAAGGCGACCCCGGATTTTCGGGGGACCGGCAGCATGGGAGGGCAGGTGAAATAGTCAGGCCTGTCAGGGCCAGGGTTGTAGACGAGAGATCGCAACCCGTAATAGGCATTCCTGTTCTTTTTGAGGTGGTGGATTATCCCTCCGGAGGGGGTAATTATCAGATTGACCGGAAAATGGTTCCCACTGACTCTGCCGGCCTGGCCCTTGTAAATTTCAGACTTGGGACGGCAGGCGGGGAGTACCAGATCATTGCACGTATACGTTCAGCAGAGGATGAGAACCTCCAGCTTTACACCTTATTCGCACGTGAACCGGACTGGTTGATTTTTTTGGTTGTCGGACTGGTTGGGGGACTGGCGCTGTTCCTGCTTGGGATGGAGGTTATGAGTCGCGGACTCCTGCGGTCGGCGGGAGATAAGATGAGGACCATCCTGGGAAATCTTACCAGGAACAGGTTCAAGGCTGTGGGTCTGGGCGCCTTTGTTACCATGGTTATACAGAGCAGCAGCGCCACGAATGTTATGCTGGTAAGCTTTGTAAATGCCGGGCTGATGAGATTCAGGCAAACCCCGGGGATAATCCTTGGGGCAGCTATCGGCACCACTGTAACGGCACAGCTTATTGCTTTCAGACTGACCGATATCTCACTTTTATTCATCGCTGTGGGGTTTGCAATGCACACCTTTACCGGAAGGGAGCAGTACAGAAATACAGGTGATGCACTGATGGGCTTCGGCATACTTTTTTTCGGGATGCATGTCATGTCGGAGGCAATGTACCCGCTCCGCACTTTTGAGCCGTTTATCCAGATTCTGCTGAAGCTGGAAAACCCGCTGCTGGGAATACTTGTCGGCACCCTGTTCACGGCTCTTATACAAAGCAGCTCTGCTTTTGTTGGGATAATGATTATACTGGGCATGCAGGGCCTTATAAGCCTGGAAGCTTCAATACCCCTGCTTTTCGGCGCAAATATCGGCACTGCCGTGACCGCTGCCCTGGCGAGTATAAAAGCAGGCCGTGAAGCCAGAAAGGTTGCACTTGCAATCGGGCTGTTCAAAATTTTCGGGGTGCTGCTTTTTGTCTGGTGGATAAAACCTTTTGCCTCACTTGTAGAGGCGGTATCTCCGGCTGCAACAGGCGGCGCTGATGAACTGGCAGGACTGGCCGAAGTGATACCAAGGCAGATTGCCAATGCCCATACTTTTTACAATGTCTTTGTAGCGCTGCTGGTACTGCCTTTTACCGGTTTTGTAGCCGGGGTGGTGGAACGGGTAATGCCGGAAGTGAAGAAGAAGGAGGAGCCTGCATTCAGCCTCAACTACCTGGATGAGAGCATGCTTAAGACACCTGTTATGGCTCTCAGCCTGGCTGAAAGGGAGACTGTCAGAATGGCGGAGGTGGTGCATGAGATGGTGACCAAAATCATGCCTGTATTCCTTGATAAGGATCCGGCTGCACTCGCAGATATTGAACTGGGGGAGAAGAAAGTAAATTTCCTGCGTGACCACATCAACGCATATCTTCTTAAGATCGCTCGTGCCGGTGCAAGGGAGGAGAGGGTGAATGAATCATTCCAGATCCTTTATACCGTAAAGGAACTGGAGCTGATAGCCGATGTGGTATCAACGTCAATGTATGATAAGGCCAGATACTGGCTGTCGGCAGGGCACTCTTTCAGTGAGGAGGGCAGGCAGGAACTGGCGGATTATCACGGGAAAACGTGCAAACAGATAAAAAGGGCTATGGAGGTATTCCGGGAAGTAAATATGGAAAAGGCACTGCAGATGAAACAAAAATACAGGGAGTACCGAAGCATTGCCTTTGAGTTTGAAAAGCAGCATTATGAACGGCTGAAACTGGAGCATCCTGATACCCTGACGAGCTCAAAAACCCACCTTGAACTGATGGCAATGCTGAGAAATATCTCCTCTCATGCTACCAATATAGCCAGGATCCTGCTGCAATGGAATAAGGATGCCGGCAGCGAAAAATAACTTAATAATATGGAACAATATACTCTTGTTGAAGTAAACGATAAAAAAAGCAGAAAGGAGTTCCTTCTGCTGCCTGTCAGTCTGTATAAAGACGAAAAAAGCTGGATACGTCCCCTTGACCAGGATGTTGAGAAGGTTTTTGATCCGAAG
>SLOS01000120.1 GCA_007132365.1 Bacteroidales bacterium
GGCATAATTACAATATTATTTTATGATGCCTCTAAATTATAAAATTACTTCAAGAGTTGCATTTATACAGCTTTTTTTCCTAACTTGAACGGATCGGGAACACCCCGGGCCGGAAAACTCTGACGGGCGCCCGGCAAAACCATATACAAAACCAACAACTGACTATATGTTTGATCTCAGCAGGATTATCGCCACACCCGGCAGAACAATTAGGCTTAAAGATTATGATACCGCCTACACCGGCAAATTCACCACTCCGGCGGAAGCAAAAAAAATGCTCAGAAGGGATGTAAAAAGAACCGCAAAGCTCCAGGACATGCTCTTTGCCTACAGCCGCCATTCAATACTGATAATCTTTCAGGCCATGGATGCTGCCGGCAAGGATGGAACCATCAAGCATGTCATGTCGGGAATCAATCCCCAGGGCTGCCAGGTATTCAGTTTCAAAACACCCTCCACAGAGGAGCTTGAACACGACTTCCTCTGGAGAACAACCAAAAGGATGCCGGAAAGAGGACGGATTGGAATTTTCAACCGCTCCTATTATGAAGAGGTCCTTATCACAAGGGTGCACCCCGAATTTATCCTCAGACAAAATATCCCCGGATTATACAGCGTAGACGATATAGACGGGGAGTTCTGGGAAAAACGTTACAACCATATCAACAATTTTGAGAAGCAGCAGTCCGACAGCGGCACCATAATACTGAAATTTTTCCTTCACCTTTCCAGACAGGAGCAGAAGAAAAGGTTCCTGTCACGCATCAACAACACCGGGAAGAACTGGAAATTCACCATCAATGATATTAATGAGAGGGATAAGTGGGATTCCTATCAGGAGGCATATGAGAAGGCAATAAACAGGACTTCCACCCCGCATGCACCATGGTACATCATCCCGGCCGACCATAAATGGTTCATGCGCACGGCTGTGTGCGATATCCTTGTTCAGTCCCTTGAAAAACTGGATCTGAAATATCCGGAAGTAGGGCCTGAAGGCAGGAAGAGACTTAAAGAGGCAAAGGAATTGCTTATGAACGAGGAGTGAAAGCAAAACCCCGGCATTATTAAGAGGCCTGATCTGCCCCCCTAATACATTACCGAGCTTATAGATGAGGCTCCGACCCGTGGATTTACTGCCATCACCGGAATCTTTGCACTGTTGGCTATTATCTCCTGTTCCGGCAGGCCAAACATAAAGTCCGTCATATTAACACTCTTTGTAGTGGTGATAAGGATCAGGTCGGCATCAATCTCCCGGGCAAAGGAGATGGTCTCCTTCGAGAAATTACCTGATCTCTTCCCGACATGTATCTTGTATTCGATATTGTTCTGTATCAGGTACCTGATTGCAAAGTTCAGATTGGTATTGATCATCCTGACAATTGACTTATCGGTGATCGGGGGCTTGAAAAGATGCACCCTGGAATTGAAATATTTACCAAGATAGATCGCCCAGTATAGCTTTTCCCTGGTTTCAGCCTTGAAATCAATCGGAAACACTATATCGGTAAAACGATGCTTTTCAGAGGGCTTATCCTGGACCACGAGAAACGGGACCTTGCTCTTCACTATAACTTTCAGTGCCCAGCTGCCGGTAAGTTTCTGCATACCTTTAATGCCATGAGTGCCCATTATCACCATCCTGGCTTCATTTTCGGAGGCATATTTCCCGATGGTATTGAAGATGGAGCCCTTAAGTATTACAAAGTCCAGACTCAGGCCATTCTTATCATGAAATGCTTCGCAGACCAGTTTAAGCTTGTTTTCTGCCTCTTCCCTTTTCTGTTCGTGATCGGAACCCTCTTCAACCACATGCAGCAGCCTGATCGGAGAGTCTGTAAATTTGGAAATGCGCAATGCATGAGCCAGCGCATTATCCGATACAGGCGTAAAATCGAAGGTTACAAGAAGCATCTTATCTGCCTTTTCCATAACGCGTAAGTTTTATTATATAATGAAAATTTTTAAAATTATGAGTTTCCCACCTCAAATAAAAAATAAATCCTGCATCCTGCTAAAAATACTATACGTTATAATCTGAGGAAAGTTACCTTATCGACATCTGATTAATAATATAAAGTGACCAATGACAATATTTTATGATAAAAGTTCAATCAGGCCAATTAAAAATTCAACTATTTCAATGATGAGGGATCAAACAGACCAATTAAAAGTATAAATATTTCCATGATAAGAGATCAGTCAGGTCAATTAAAAATTCAAATATTTCGGGATGAAGTCAAAAATTGTATTTTTGCACAGAAATTTCCGGACAACAGCACATAAATCTGATCAATAACATAAAAAATGAGCATAAAAAGCAGAACGAAGGTCAGGGAAGCCCTGGTTTCCGGGGAACTGGACAAGGAGATAACCGTTAAAGGCTGGGTGAGGACCCGCCGTGGCAACAAAAACATTGCCTTTATCGCTTTGAATGACGGTTCAACATTAAACAACATTCAGGTAGTCGCCGACGTGCCCGCTTTTCCTGAAGATCTGCTAAGGCAGGTCACTACGGGAGCCTGCATCTCGGTCACCGGCATTCTCACCCCTTCCATGGGCAGCGGCCAGAGGGTGGAGATCCAGGCAAAGTCAATGGAACTTTACGGGCCGGCCGATCCCGCCACCTACCCGCTTCAGAAAAAAGGCCATTCCCTGGAGTTCCTCAGGGAGATAGCCCATCTGCGGCCCCGCACCAACACATTCGGAGCCATACTGAGGCTCAGGCATGCCATGTCATATGCCATTCACAAATATTTTAACGACAACGGCTTTTACTACCTTCACACCCCCATTATCACCGGGTCCGATGCCGAGGGAGCCGGAGAGATGTTCAGGGTAACAACCCTTGATATGATGAACCCTCCCATAACAGAAGAGGGAAAGATCAATTACAGGGAAGATTTTTTCGGCAAGGAGACCAACCTCACCGTATCGGGCCAGCTTGAAGGCGAGCTCGGGGCGCTGGCGCTGTCGGATGTCTACACCTTCGGACCCACCTTCCGTGCAGAAAATTCCAACACACCCAGGCATCTTGCCGAATTCTGGATGATAGAGCCCGAAATGGCCTTTTATGATATCCATGACAACATGGACCTTGCTGAGGATTTCCTCAAGTACCTGATAACCTATGCCCTGGAGCACTGCAGTGAGGACCTCCGCTTTCTCAACGACATGTATGACAAGGAGCTGCTCAGCAGGCTCAACTCTGTGACAGGCTCCGATTTCGTAAGGATAACCTACACTGAGGCGATAGCTATCCTGAACTCTTCGGGAATGAAATTTGAGTTCCCTACCCAATGGGGCGCGGACCTGCAATCGGAGCATGAGCGTTACCTGGTTGAAAAGCATTACAAAAAGCCGGTCATCATCACCGGTTACCCAAAAACGATAAAGGCCTTTTACATGAAGCAGAATGACGACGGTACCACCGTGCGCGCCATGGACGTGCTTTTCCCGCGCATAGGCGAGATAGTCGGGGGTTCCCAGCGGGAGGAGAACCTGCAGGCGCTTGAGAGCCGGATAAAGGAGCTCGGCATACCGCGCGAAGAGCTGTGGTGGTATCTTGACACCCGCCGTTTTGGCACCGCCCCCCATGCAGGATTCGGACTCGGTTTTGAGAGGATGATGCTCTTTATCACCGGAATGAGTAACATAAGAGATGTTATCCCTTTCCC
>SLOS01000082.1 GCA_007132365.1 Bacteroidales bacterium
GAGTGTTTGGGTGGAGGGCAACACTTCGGATAGCATATAAAATCCGCTCCCTGATGGGTAATTTGACATTAAATAATTTTATCAAATACTGGGCTGGAAATGCAGACAGGGTGGTCATTGGCAAGCTTTATACAGAGACTGATCTGGGATTGTATAACCGGGCCTTACGCTTCATTTCCATGACCAACAATTTGATTACCGGTATTTTCGGAGCGGTTTTGTTTCCTTCTCTTAAAAATCTTATGGACGAAAAGGGAGATGCCAACAAGGAATACCTGGATATATTGCGGATCATTACCCTTTTAAATATGTTCCTGGTTATTATCCTGGTATTGTTCCCGGAAACACTGGTTTTTTACCTTTGGGGAGCCGACTGGATGGGGGTGGCGCCTTTTTTACCATATGTGGGAATTATCCTCATATTCCATTCCATCAAGGGAACTCTGGGCTCCATGTATTTACTGTATGAGAAGGAACGTTACCTGCTGATTACCAATGCCATCAATTCGGTGCTGATGGTTGCCATTGTAATCCTTGGGGGTATGCTTTCTATGATGCATATCATCAGATTTCTTGCACTGGGGTATATTTTGATCACAATACCTGTTAATTTATATTTTGGGTTTTATTACTCCTTTGGATATACATTAAAGACCATACTGCGTTTTTGGCTACCTTTTATTGTTTTTGGATTATTCCTGTTTGTTGCTGTCGATCTCGGATATCGAACTCTCCGTTGGGTAATAATATTTGGTTTTATGATACTTTTGCTGGTTGAAATGCGCGAATCAATTCGGAGTTTTATCAGACAGATAATACAAAAGTATTTTAATTAGGCTTATTCAGTTTGGTGACTATTACTAAATCCTGCAAAAGGTAAAAGCTTATTGTTAACTTTAAAATCATATTCATTTTAAGAATTTAAAATTAGCATCTAGATGAACTCTTTGATTTTTACAGTTTGCATATGCTTTTTAAAAGCTTATTTTTGGTCTTTAATCTGCTGATTTCCTCAGTGATATTTTTAATAGTTTAGGTAATGGATTCAAAACTTATAAGAAAAGGTTAGTGGCACGTATTGTCATTATTCTTACAGGTGTATTTCTTAGCATTATCGAAGCTAATGCTTGTCATAACAAGGATTTCCTCATAATACTATTGGTTCAGTCTCCCTTTTACTGGTTTGTTTTCTATTTTATCTCACTAGTGTCCACTAAAAATTAATTTTCGTTCTTTGAAATCCTTGATAGATCACGTTTTCAGAGCTTTTTTTGATGGTGACGATTTGAATTAATTAGGTTTGCCTAAAAATAAGGCAATCATGAATCAAGGCAAATACGTTTTCGCTCAAATTGTTGAGTTTTTACCCCAACGTATTTTTGACAAATTTGTCAAGAAATAACTCTGGTAACAAACACATTAGGCATTTTACTTGTTGGAATCAACTCCTGTGTATGGTTTTTGGTCAACTTACCAACCGGGATAGTCTGCGAGACCTGATTGTTTCAATTAACGCGCATGAAGGTAAGTCATACCATCTGGGTTTTGGTAAAAGTGTAACTCGAAGTAACCTCGCAAAAGCCAATGAAAAAAGAGACTCCCGGATTCTTGAGGAGTTTGCCTACCATCTTGTATCCATTGCTCGCAAACAAAGAGCACATCATGACTTTAAGATCAAGGGTCAGGTTTACGCATTTGATTCTACCACTATTGACCTGTGCTTAAGTATTTTCTGGTGGGCAAAATTCCGCAAACGAAAAGGCGGAATAAAACTCAACACTTTGTTTGATGTCACAACCCAAATTCTGACTTTTGTGCATGTTTCTACGGCAGCCGTCCATGATGTAAACGCCATGGATATGCTTCTCTATGAACCCGAAGCATATTATATTTTTGATCGGGGCTATGTTGATTATGAAAGGCTTTACCGGACAACAAAACATTCGGCCTTTTTTGTAATCAGAGCAAAGGACAACCTATGCTTTAAACGTATGTATTCGCTCAAAAGCGACAAAGAAGCAGGAGTAAAAAGTGATCAAATCGGCAAGCTTACAGGCTTTTATGTATCGAAAGATTATCCTGAAAAACTTCGTAGGATTAAATTTTATGATAAAGAAACGGACAGGATATTTGTTTTTATTTCAAATAACTTTGAACCAAAAGCTGAAGAGATTGCTTATTTGTACCAGAACCGCTGGCAGGTTGAATTATTTTTTAAATGGATCAAACAACATCTGAAAATTAAAGCATTCTGGGGAACATCAGAAAATGCTGTTCGTATCCAGGTGTATGCAGCTATCATTGCTTACTGCCTTGTTGCCATAGTTGGATCTAGTTTAAAAATCGATCGTTCAACCTACGAAATATTACAGGTTTTGGGCATATCACTACTAGATAAAACGCCTGTAAATGAGCTACTTAAAAACGTGAACTACCAAGATATCAAAGAACCTTTTTATAACCAACTGTCCCTCAGCTTAATCTAAGTGGACAGTAATGATTTTATCTTTGTAATCAATAAATACACAAAAGATGAACTGAATAAAGCAATGCTCACCTTTGCCTTAGCCTTTTCGCTAATTCATATAATTCAATTTGTAATTTATCCAACTGTATTGTTTGATGTCATGATTGATGATGATTCTAATCGAAGTACCATACGTATATTTCTTCCAGGCTTTACCTCCCTGATTATAGGTTATTACCTGGCCCTGAGCAGGTTTTTCTCCGCCAATCGTATGATTTATCTGTTGCTGGTGCTGTTGTTGTTTTCCATCAATATCCTGCGTGCTGCCTGGCAGTTTCTGTTTGTTTTGATATTGATTACAATTTATACCATTTTGTTCTCAAAGAAAGTCAACTCAAGAGCTCTTATCATTACATTAACTGTATTGTCTGCAATTCCACTTTTCTTTCTTTTTCAGGATATATTTTGAACATGATTGATTTATCAACAGCCACTGCCTAGGGAGAAGACCTGAGTGTCAATGCCAGGGAACGAGTCTGTTTATATTTTCTCACCGATTTTTCCCCTTCCGATATTACTTATATTCTGGGTAACGGTATGGACCATATGCGATTGGATAATGGGATGTGGGTTCTGATGCTCAGGCGAATGGGGCTATATCAAACTGACATAGGAATGATTGGGGAATACACTATTTATGGTGCAGTTTTTGTTATTGGCGCTTTTTTAGCATTGGCCAAAATGCTTAAACTTAAATTTGGTCAGGAATAAAATTATATCAGGTATTACTCTCTTTCACTACTTTCATTGATACCTTTATCAGGATTCTTTACCACAATATCTGCCATGTCATTTACATGGAGAAAATCAAAACATAAATTGTCTGTTCACCGTAATATGAGTTTTAGTATTCTTTTTCATCTTATTGGTTTTTGATTTAACTCAGCTTCCCGAATCTGTTCCGGTAAACATGATAGTATCCATACAGCGAATAAAATATGCTTTTAAAGTAACCGTCTTTCAGATGCCACAGAATCAGAACCGTAAATACATGACGATAAAAAAACAAGAAGCGGCTTTTCAAGGTTTTCCTGCCGGAATAGCGGCGAAATATGTAAAGACCGTTTCTGGCAATATAATAGGCCTTTCTGAAATGATTTTTTTTCATACTGTAGGATGCATTGTGTATAATGGTGATATTGGGGTTATA
>SLOS01000279.1 GCA_007132365.1 Bacteroidales bacterium
CTCATACATGGTGGTCGGCGAATATTGATAATCCGTCACCTCCAGCATTTCAGCTACCATCACAGGGTTTTCACTGATAGTTTTTACACTTTCGTGGAAATCAACGAAGCCAAGTTCGGCGCCGGACTTCTGCCTGAAGTTCTGGATCTTCTGTAGAATCTGATTCCCGAGTGAAGTTGCCGCCCTGATGTTCTCAAGAATAATCTCTTTAGCCCTTTTTTCAAGGATTATCGAGCAGCCAATTGGCAGGTGCGGGAAATCATCCTGTTTCTCTTTCAGTACCGGGGTCCTGGTCCCTGACCTCATTAAGCACAAACCTTATAGTTTCAGCCAGGAAAAGACTAAGGTACCGTGAAGCCTCCTGTTTATCCAGAATTGTCCTCTCAATATGAAACACCTCGGTATCCAGGGAATACAGCTTCCCGGCAACCAGCCTGTTAATCAACTGCTCATAAATACCAGTTTCAAAACCACCACCATTCAAAAATGCATTACATGGAAGCCGGCATAGTTAATTGTCCTGGCATCGAATATCCAGATGTTTGTAACATTCCAAACGGTAATATGGTATAAATTTATGTATTGTTATATAGGCTCTCACAACAATTCGGATAACCTTTAAACATGCAGTAAAAATGAAATACAATCTTAAGTTTTTATTTTTCTTATTTCTTTTGTCGTTTTGCTTTACAGGCATGCATGGACAGATAATTGAACCATGCGAAGAAAATGCCCTCCTGGTTATTCTTGTTGTTGATGAAGCAGATAACCCGATTGAGAAAGCAGAGGTAACTGTTTCAAATCCTGACATTGGTGTTATTATTGATCTGCTGACACCAGAAGACGGAATTTGCGAGGTTTTAGTCCCCAACGGGCATGGATATACCATTGGTATCGGACAGGTTAAGAATGCCGATTACGTCGAAGTACCTGATGAGGCTTATTACGAGCTGGCATTGAAGTACTTTATAGATCCGGAATATGCATACGCTCTGTCAGAACTAAATGTCCACATCTATGTTGCAACGAGTGAAGGATTGCCAGTTTCTGAAACATTTGAGGTTGTTTCATTGGCAGACAGGCAAATTTATGATGTCAATTCAGATCTGTCAGGAAATGCCAGGATTCAACTCCCGGCAGCTCAGAACTACCAGGTGAACTTCATTGGTGCGGAAAATTACATGCGGTTTTCAGTCCCGGACAAGCCCCGGCATTTCAGGAATATTGAAATTGAGTATGGCGGACATAAGGAAGGCCGGCTCCATCCGACACTTGATAAAATGCTGGTCGGAATCCATTATACCGATTTTGACAGTTTAGATGTGGCAAACGAAGTGATAAAAATCAGGGGCCTGGACAGGGGTAAGGCATTTGAGGTTACAACAGACGGGCAAGGATGGGCCTGGGTCCAGCTGCCAAAAGGAGAAAGGTACGTTTTTTCAACCTCTGTTCTTGATGAATTCCAGAGGCTGTCAGTTCCTGACACAGAGCAACTGGAGGAACGGATAATTATGATAAACTTTCTTTCATCAAGTGGCTACCGTGACTATATGGCTTATTTGGAAGAGATGGAAGAAAAGATGGCAGAGGAAATTGCTGATTCTATCAGGCGGATGCATCTTTCTGCGGCAGTGGATTACTATCCTCAGACACGCGGACTGCGGCCTGTACAGAGGTATAGGTTTATAAGCGAAAAGGCTGAAAAGGACCGGGAAGAGATTGAAAATGACTTTACCTATTTCATCCGCCAGAAGCAGGAGGTTAATGCCGTCCTTTACAGGTTCATTGATCAATGGCCAAACAAAGTAATAGTCATTGACGTGACCTGCAGCATGGACCCATATGTCGACCAGGTTTTAAGCTGGTTAGCAATGAAATTGTCGAGAAATGAAAAATCCCAGTACATATTCTTTAATGATGGAGACGGTAAGCCTAATCATGAAAAGGTAATAGGAAATACCGGTGGATTTCACCATACAGGTGATTCTTACATGGCCTCTGTACTCAATACCCTGTATTACGCTGAGAGTTTTGGGTGCAGCGGAGACGCTCCCGAAAATGATCTTGAGGCACTGCTATATTCAACTGCCTACATGGATGAATACAGTGAGCTTGTATTAATAGCCGATAACAATAGTTCTGTAAGGGACATAGAGCTTTTAGAGCATCTGGATGTGCCGGTAAGAATTGTACTTTGTGGTTTCAGGACATTCGTCCATCCTGATTACCTCGAAATCGCCTATCACACTAACGGCTCGATCCATACTATAGAGGAGGACATACTTGACCTCAGGGCCAGGGTTGATAATGATGAGGTGATAAGAATAAGTAACACTATATACAGATACCGGTACGGCAAATTTGTACCTGAAAGAGTAAGGTAATCATAATCAGATAGGCGTTGTAAATGGAAAGCAGCCACCATATCGAGCAAACTCGTAATTAGATATGAAGCATCATAACAAAATCCCTGATGCCGCGGACCTTAACAAATAACTATGGTGCTATTATAGTGCTTTCATTAACAGGCGAATAGTAAGTTATTGCAATAAAGTCCAATGCCTGCTGATATGATATTCCAGTTCTGAGAAGCTGCATACATCATCCCTGGTCAGGTTCAGTGCTTCAATTATCTTTTGGAATAATTCTTTGTTGTTTTGGGTTAATTCAGACAATGTTTTCTCAGGTAAAACAAGTGTTTTTTGACAATCTGCAGATAACCGGAGGCTGTTTATTCTGGATAAAAAGTTATCCAAGCCTGAATTAATCATTTCTATACGGGTCTCTGTGTCAATGCAATTTAATGGAATCTCAGATAAATCATCAAGATAAAAAGCATATTGCTGCTGTAGTCTGTTGAGATATTCTTCATAGGTGGCTTTATAAGCCTCGTCAGCTTTGAAGATTGCACGAAAAATCTGCGCTGGTAATCGTTTAGATCCTTTTCTCAGATCAGTTGGCTTGTAAAAATATTCTCCGCTTTTTGGAGGACTTTCTCCAATTACAAGAAATTTTATTGGTGTCTGTGGTTTGCAGGCATTTCTGAGCTTCCTGCGATTCTCAACATGATTGTCGATATTCATATGTTCACGGGGTTTGGGTTTAGATGCAAAGTCATTAAGGCAATGTTATCATTTATTTGTCCGGATGATATTTTATAGTTACAGAATCATCACCTGAAAAAGGAGCTCGTATTTTGATCAATTTGTCGATAAACTCTATTCCGGGATTTTTTTCAGAAGCCCTTTCCAAAAATGGGCGATATAGATGGATTTTGACATCATAATCTGATTTGATATACAGGTTCCGGTTGCTTTCTCCAATGCAGAGAATATTTGCGTCCTTGTACCTCTGAACTGTCAGAAATCCTGAAATATCTGGCGTTTGTCTCGTCCAGCTCCTTTTAAGGGAGCCTTCTAATATGCCCCTGTCATATAATATCTTAAGAATGTCGTTATGAATTGTGCCGTTGCTGAAATTTTCAACGAACAGATCACCATTTTCCAGTATTATGCCTCTGGCAGATTCTCCAATAGTTGATAATGAACCAGGATTATTAATAATACTCCAAAGTGTCACAACAGAATGATTACTTAACTGATCTTAGAGGGATATAAGATATAGGTCATCATATTTCCGGCTAAGCTAAGCTGTAATTTGTTATATTTGATGTATGAACAAATATCGGAAATTAAAACATGCGATACATAATAAATTGTTCACAATTTGATCTCATACATAATAAAGGGGGTAGTGAAGAGATGAAGTGTTCATGGGTTTTATATTTCAGGAGGGCATTTAACTAACTGTAACATGAAAATCAAGGGCAATACCTTTTATTTTACTTTTCGTGAGAAGAGGATTATTAAAAGTATGGTTGACAATGTATATGGAAAAGAGACCACCCCGGCAGATTATGATACTACAGGTGGCGATTATGATATGGGAATTGAGGGGGACATTAAGGGTAAGACCGGAGAGAATGTGAGCGGGTCGACAATCGAGCGGCTGGTAGGGTTAAGGGAGAAGGAGGTGAAAGGAGTGTCCCGTTCAACACTGAGCATAGTGGCAAAATACTTGGGGTTCAATGGTCATGAAAGACTGCTTGATTACATTGAATATTCATCGGTGCATAGATCAGAGAAAGAGCCTGGTTTTAATGTAGAAGACCTGGTCAGGCAACATGCAATTAGGCTGTCATTCAATGAAAACAAGGTCTTGATATTAAATTACCATAATGAAAGCAGTTTTGAGGTTATATCTTCGGAGAATACGAAATTAAAGGCGTGTGACAAACTGGAGGTAAAACATATTGATGCCGGGGAGGAATTTATTTGTACCAGGGTGCTGCGACAGCATAATAATAGGTGGATTTCTCTTGGCACCTATAAATCCGGATCAGACAATCCTGTCAGTTGCATTGAATTGCTAAAAACAGAACTGTGAACTTTTTGAACTTTCAATTACGTTATCAGCTGTTTAGTTTTGCATGTAAGTTTAACGAAAGAACGATTTTATGGAATTGAAAGAGTTTTTAATAAAGGAGTTAAGGAATCTTACCACCAGGGAATTCAGTAAATCAGCCGGGGAAAGTCAGATTCATGCTGAAGAAGCCTTAAAGCTTTTTGACAGTTGTATAAGCAAGGAAGGCGATCTAGAAGCGGAACTGGAGTCTTTTTCAGCGAAACTAGGTAAGGCTGGCGCTCAATTGTCAGCTGGTTACAAGGTTATTATTGATCTGCTTATTAAAGATTATGATAGATATTTTGATAAAAATGATCTGATTCGTATCGAGCAGGGACTGAAAAACGATCCCACAAACCGCATATACCCGCTTTTATGGGTTTTTTGCAAAAAGTCCCTGTTTGATTCAGATGAATACCTGGATAATGAATATGCTCAATTTATCGACAGGATAGTTGAGGAATACGATTACCTGGTTAATCTCGATGATTTTTTTTATTCAACAGGCATTTTGCTGATCAAGCATATTTGGGAAAGATGGGAAAGTGATATATTCCTCCCGGTTTTTGAGAAAGCCTCATCCAGGTATCCTGATAAATATGAGTTCAGGAGAATACTGGCATACATCCATTACAGAACAAAGGACTACGATGAAGCCCTTTCAGTACTTAATTCAATAATCACTTCCGTTGAAGAGGAGGCAAAAGCAAAAAAGGATTATTCTATAGGAAGTGCTGAGTTTCCTTATTTCGATTACCTGGATGTAGTCCAGCTGACCGGCATGATACATTATGCCCTGGGTGATCCTGAAAAAGCGATGGTTAATATCAACTATGTATTGGATAATTTGCCTGTTATTATTACTAAAGATGGCGAAGAGCCGGAAATAATGTCATTTGTGGATTCTTTTATGATCAGGATGCACCATAGCATTAAAACCGGCAATCAGGAACAGTTCGTCAAGGATTATAAGACAATAAAAGGTGTCCTTTTCCTGCATGATTGGGAAAACGAGTATCCGGAGGTTTTTAACTATATCAGGGAAAAGAAGCTTGATCTTTAATAATAAAGCCCGGAATGCACATATTATAGAGCCAGATCCGGCAACCTGCTATTTGGCAGCGGCAAAGATCAAACGATTATTAGCTCTCTCTAATAATAGCGACAATGAATCCAATGAATCACGAATTTTTAGAGATACTTCAGGAATACGTTGAAGCCGGAGACTGGAGAGATCCAAAAGAAGGCTTCAGATATGATGAAAAAATGAAATACCATTATGGAGTTTACACAGCTCCGTGGTTCATGGACCTTACAGAAGAGGAATTTGAAGCCATAAACTGGGATGATGATGAAACAGACCACTACTCTTTTCATCTAGCACTTTATATCTGGGCTGATAACAGCTTCAAACTGGAATTTGATCCGGGTTTATTTAATCTCATGTATAAGGGTTATGATACAGAAGAGGATAGAAGTGCCTGGGAAGAATTCAAAGAATTCATCAGACAAAAGGGGCTATTATATGAAAAGTGAATTCATAAAGTTCAGTTTTGGCAACCTTGAATTCCATGGGTTGAAATTCAGGGATGAGGACAGGTATTCTGAAGAATATTTTGATAAACTCCTGGAGGATGGCACACACTACAGCCAGGACAAATACCTGGAAGGGTTCAATCAGCAGTTTATAGAATCAATACATTGTAAGCTGAGCTATTATTATCTGTTTGTTGCCTTGTCCTTAATAGCACTGTCTTTCTTCATAATTGTATTATTTCAAAAGCTCATGCTTACAGCGGGCTTATTATTTATTCTCTCTGGTGCATTGTATTTTGTTGCCTGGCTTTTTTTAAGGTCGGCCAGGAATGAGAAAATGAGCATGGCAATGAACAAAGGTTTGATTGATTTGGTATTTGAAGAGCAGAGAAAGAAAAAAAAGACTAAAAATGAAAGTGAAAGTGAAATTGAAAAGGATAATACTTTTTAATTGCAAAGCCAGTTTAACCTGACCTGTATTTCTCTGAAAATTCAGCTATCAAATCTATCAGTTCAGGGGGGAGATGTTTGAGGGTTGTTTCGATCATGTAAAGCGGTATCTCTCCATAAAATGCTTCAGCAATGCTGCCGGTTATGCAGGCCAGTGTGTCGCTGTCCCCGCCAAGTGAAACAGCCAGCCTGATAGCGCTCTCAAAGCTATCGCTTTCAAGGAAAGCCGTTATGGCCTCAGGCACGGTCTCCTGGCAGCTTTCTTTTATGTTATAGTTAGGCCTTATTTGGTCGACAGTCCGGCTCAGATCATATCCAAAGGACTGTTCGATATACTCCCTGATCTCGGCTTTCGTTTTGCCGGTGCGGGCAAGGTACACGGCAACCGCTGTTGCCTGCGCTCCTTTAATACCTTCAGGGTGGTTATGAGTTACAGCTGCACTTTTTTCGGCTTCAGCCAGCACCTCGTCAATGGTATCGAATGCCCAGCCTGCCGGGCAGACTCTGAGTGCTGATCCTTTGTCCTGACCATTATAAGGTTTCGGTTCATCTTCCAGGATCCATATATAAAAGTCTACGATGTAACCTCTCTCCGGGTATTTTTGGGGATATCTCCTGTACAGATCGGCATAGGCACCGTTGGTGAGCAGGCAATCCATTGTTGCGGCATTCAGCACGGTATTACCGGAAAAGTCGCTTTCGTCTCTAAATAGGTGGAAATCTGTGGTTTTTTTATTGCCATATTTTAAAGAACACCCTACAACATCCCCAACAACACCGCCCAGTATCATGTTCTTCTTTTTGACCCTCTCATTGTCATAGAAAACAAAATAATCATCAACGCTGTTAAAGATGATCCTGCCTCCGCCCGGTTTATCGAGGGCAACCGCAGTTTTGCCGGGAATCCGCTGGAAAGTTTCAACTCTCTTTCCATTAAAATAGGGGATCCGGCTGATATACAGCTTACCATCTTTCAGCTCTTCAGAAAGGACATACAGTACACCCATTGGAGTCCGCCCCCCGAAGATCCTGTTGCGGCACCAGGTAAATTCCGGAATCCCGATCTTTTCGTTCCTGATAAGGCATCTGCCATCGATCAGGTATTTGCAATCACTACAGTTGCTGTGTGCGAAGTATGCCATGATAATAAGTTTTGCAGGGCCTGGTTAAGGGCCACCGGTTTTCCCGGTTGTTTTCTTTTTAAGCTCTTTTCCGAAATTCTCCAGTTGCCGTTTGAACTCTTCTTCAATAATGTCAGGGCAGGAGTTAATTTCCGCAGCCAGGTGCGTTGCGAAAGGATCTGCTTTGCTTACTTTCATAAGCAGTTCAAGGTCATCTGCATCAATAAGTTCAATCAGGCTTTCCCTCTCTTCACTGTTAAGGAACGGCCCGCCCCGGCTGCCGGTGCTGAACTTTTTTTCTACCGGGGTATGTAACAGGGCAACCGGGTATTTCAGAACAAACAAAGTAAACAGCAGCCTGATCGTTTTTCTCAGGCAAACCGTCCACCTGATAAATACTTTCTCATCAAACCCGGCACTTACGGGGGGCACATCGCGACCCAACCCCGTACCTGCATCTTTGCCTCCAGATAAAGCTGTAAGCTCCTTGTGCAGCTCCCGGCAATTGTCGATAATGTCGGTTGATTCTGAAAACTCTTTCACAAAGCTTAAGCTTTTAAGCTTACCGATCAACTCTGAGGCCGGTAAATGCCGCAATGTCTGGCCGGTATCGCCTGGAGATTCCTGTCCGGCAGCATTATCCTGTGAGATGACAGACATGATCCCGGCTTCCAGCGCATTGTGCAGGGCAGCAAACGAATACCTGTAAAATGCCGATTCAGCAAGTTTGAAAGAATTCAGGAATTCAGTACAGCTTTCGCGGAAATAAAGGATTGTGGGAGGATCAGCTTTGGATGCCGGTCCATACCCGGGGTTATCAGACCTGTGTGATTTACCTGGCAGGCCTGTCTTTGCTCTATACGGCCGGCATGTTTTACCTTCCGGGTCTACAGTCCGGTCATCATCAATCATCAGGTGTTTCAGGTCGCTGTATGTGAAAAGCAGGTTAAAGATATTCTCCGTATCCCTGTTGGCCACTAGCCAGGCCCCTGTCTGTTTTACATTGCTGTTAATGCTGTGGCTGACTGCCAGGAAATCTATTTCCATTGTTACCGGGTTTTCAGAACTCATGTTCCCTTTGCATAATTGTACCATATTAATGATCAAACATAAAGCAGCACTCCATAATCAATCTACGTAGCAGGCGGAGTATGGAATTTTTTTTCCGGATTGGCCTTTTCTCATGGTATCCATAAAATGGTTACGGACCTGCCGGGTATTATGCATCAGGGACTTGTAGCCAATAAAAACCGGTAATATGAGAAAACTAATAAAGCTTATCATCCTGGGCATAGTCATAGCACTTACCTGGAGATACCTTGATGAAAAAGGCATTAGCGTTAAAGACCTGGTTGTTGACAGCATAGAGTGGGTAAAAGAGAAGGTTGATGAGGCCAAAGAATTCACGATGCAAGAAGCAGGCGAGGGAAGAGATGGTAACAGTTCCCCGGGTGACGACCGGATGACATCAGTTATTACTTCAAGCAGAATGAGCCATTCAACCCCACGACCAGCTCCTGATCCACCCCTGACTGCACGAGAAACCCAGGATACTCTACCCGGGGAGCCTTTGATTGTGGAAGCCTCAAATAAAGAGGTAGCCGCGTTAATGGAAATTGATGATCTGTTTGATTGGGTAAAGGAGGCTACGAGGATTTATTCCCCTGACACATGGCACATGCTGATGGAATATGACGGCCTCCCTATGTTGTCAGAAACAAAGCTTGCATGTGGGGGGACAAGAAGTATGAGGAAGCCAGCCTCCACTTTTCACTATCTGCGAGGAAACACAAGGAGTGATCTTCTCGGAAGGATGTCAGTCAATGTTCATGAGATCGCACATGGATATTATGGGTACAATGTCTTCAGGTATGAAAAAGAAAATGACATTACCGTGTATTGGGATAATATATCTGGTTATATATATTTAACGCCTATCGAGTCTTACTACATTTCCTTTTCAAAAGAGCATTTGGTCCCGTCAGGTGAGCTGGCTGCCAGAATCCCGAATAACATGAGGACATACAGGTTTGACACATACATAAATGGTAACACATCCACGCAGTGTGAGGGAGTATTCGGGCTTCTGGATGAATTGCATGCCTATTACCTGGGCTCAAAAAATAATTATGACATGCTTGAGGCCTACAAACTGGCAGCCGGCAACTATACCAGTGGGATTATAGACTGGATACGTGACAATTACAGCAGCATGGCCGCTCTTTTTGAGTTTGATTATTTCATCATGGAATATCTGTTGCACATGAGGGACAAATATCCATCAAATTATGCACAGTTAAGAAGCTATGAGGGATTCAGTGCCGCTTACTCAGCAGTAAGAACCATATATGTACAGTTGGTTTCTGAGTATTTGGATAAAATAGCTGCCGAGATAGACAGGATCAACAAAAGCAATACCCACAGGGCCGAGATCAGGGAGGGCCGCTTCTGGGTTACCGACTTAAGGTCAGGTTGGGGTGCTGGCACAAGGATTATCTCAGAAGATAAATACACACTGCTTCCCGTGCTTAACAGTGACAGGTATCGTGAGGTTGAGAGGGACTTCCCCGTTGTTTTCCCCGAAAGGGGTATTTACAAACATTATTTATCTGATAATTGATCAAATCAGGAAGTATGGAGAAAAGAACTTTTAAGATAACCGGTAATATGGCAATCCGCACGAAGGATGGTATCATAACCGAGGGCCAGGAGTATTTTTACAAGGAAAGCAGCCACTTGCTCAAGGTGGTTGTTGAAAAGGTCCTCACGACCGAAGGGATCCTTGAGCTGCAGGTATACTGGCCTGCGTGGAAAAGGAGAGGGGAGGTGTCCCGGGTATATGACAATATAGGGACCATGGGAATGTGGTCAATTACCGACCTGGACAACAAGTACCTGGACCTGTGGTATGGTAAAAAAGTGATGAGGAGGATCAGGCAGACACCAGTAGATTGATCATGCCGGTACCTGGACGGTTTGATGATGATCATGCCTGTTTTTGCCTCTTTTTTGCTAAATTGCTGGTGAACCAATAATCTGCAGATATGCCGGTAAACAAAAACGCCTACCTGAGGTATATTCACATCCACTCACAAATCAAGAGAAACAAGTATAAGTATGGATATCCTACAAAGCAGGATTTGCTCTGGTCGCTCGAAGACGAGGGCATGAAAGTATCAGGTGCAACCCTCGAAAAGGACCTTGCCTTTTTACGGTACCAGAGGGCAGCCCCGATCATATATGACGCAGAACAGAAATGTTACAGGTACGAATACAACTGGGAGTTTGACATCCCCCTGACGCCCGAGGTGATTCGGATGATCAGGATGCTCGTACATAAGCTGCAGCCTTTTGGTGAGGCACAGGAATTCAAGGTAATAAAGGATTCAATAGATCAGGTGAGCGAGCACTTCAGCCTTTCGCAAAGGCATTCAGACGACAACTTCAACAAATACATACTTTTTGAATATACCAAGGGCTTTGCCGGCAGGCATCATCTGCCGGTGATCTATGATGCCATCTTTGAGAGCCGTGAAATTGAGTTTACCCACTGCAGGTTTGATGCTGAGGAGAGTACCAGGAGGGTGCTGCGTCCATACATACTGAAGGAGCATCGCAACCGGTGGTATGTAATAGGAAAGGAGCAAGGCGAAAGCAGAATCTTCGGCCTGGACCGGATCAGTGAACTCGCTGTTACCGACAACTACTTTGCAAAGGAAAAGGATGATGAATTTTATGATGAAGTATTCAAGGTGCTCTATGATTCGGTTGGCGTGATGGCCTTCGGGTATCCCTCGGAGGAGGTGGTGCTTGAGTTTGACAAATCGCAGGCCGCCTATGTAGAGACACTGATGCTTCACCGGTCACAGGAGATTACTCACCTCAAAGAGGGCCGGATATCAGTCACCATGAAGGTCAAGGTGAACAGGGAATTCATCATGGAGTGCATACTGCGTTTCGGCGAGCATGTAAAAGTCATCAAGCCAGCCTACCTGGTTGATAAGGTTAAGGAGATCCACAAGAAAAGCTTGGAAAGATATTAATATGACAGTTATACGATTTACTCCTGAGATGAGCTAAACTTTCTGTTTCTATGGCTTAGCAAATTTTAAGTGTGCATTTCTTAAGAGTAAGAATTTATTATTCCGACCCTACTCCCTTTAGTAATGGGATCGTGTCATCCATGCTGTACTCACTGATGGAGATGAGCAGCTGTCAAATTTCATGTTAATTGGTTCAAATAATTTATTACCTCATTCGATAGTATCTTCTTAGGTATTTCTTGACTATTTAAGCTCACCATTTTGCCTTCAGAATCTCTCAATAAGCATCCCGGATTGATACATGGTATTCTGATATTCTTCGTTTTCATGTCCTCAAATCTGGAAATTAGTTTTTTATACCTGAAAACGATCTTCGTGTTTCCATCTAAAAGACCAGCATTTCCAAGAAGCTTTAAATTATTGCAAAACCATTTAGGATCAAATAGTTTGTGGTTTTTGTCATTGTCGTAGTATTCTGTTCGGATTGGGTATTTGTAAAGGTCAAGTACGAAAACTCCCTTTTGTCTGAGAGTTTTTAGCAAATCCTTCTGGTCGACATCAAAAAAATCCCGCAAACTGATAAGAAAATTACCTATATGCGGTCTATAGAAATATTTATTGCATGAAAGGGGTGCCTCAGCTATTATAAGTAACTTGATCTTGAATTCTCCCTTCCAGCACCCCACTTCATGGATGAAGGCATTATAAACACAATTAATCTCATTATTTATATGCTGATTATTTAAGGCAGGCAGATTGTATTTAATTGTCATAACCAATAAATTTGTGCTTATGTATTTCTAACAATCACACTTTAGAGAAGTGTAAATCGCTATGTATTTAACTTCTTATATTGATGATAATTTTGATTTCACTTTCCAAAAATAATGGAGCGTGGGTTGTGCCTTCATAGTATTGGGCCTTGGTATCTTTATCCAGAATTATCTCGAATGCTTCAGTGGAACCTTTACTGTTAGTTATACGTTTGATGTCTTCTTTTTTATATGGCAGTTCATGTTCGTCAAGCCAATCCATTACTTTTTTAATTAAACCTATTTCAAGACGACTTAAACCCTTGTTGTATTTTTGTGAGTTCATAATAAATGTTTTAAAGGTTAAGGATGATCTTCAAAGAAAATGTTATTGTTTTTTCCATCGATGAGTTCTTCGGTTTTTTGAAGTATGGGGTTCATGAGGAGTTCCATCACTTCTTTTTGTACATTCTCCATAACTAATTGGTTCAATAATATCATTTATTTTACTTGATCCTACCCATTGTATAACATTTTGGCATATTTTATTTACCTGAGGGATGAGATAAAATTACTGATTGAAAGTGTGTAGGGCAAGTTCATGTTGTTCATATTATGTATTTAACTATACCAGGCTGTAAAGGACTTGAATTGAAAGGTTCTGGTGTTTATTATTCTTATCATTAAGTTATTAACCCTTGTTGAAATGAACAAGTTTTTTCATTTACGATCTTTTACGGCTGTTCGTAGAAATTGTTGCAAATCAATTTATTAAAATCGGATAATAAAATATAAAAGCTAGGAGAAAGGTTGTTCCGTGAACAATATGAACTTCCCTGGATAGGGGTTGGCACTTACCTTTGGAGTATTATTTACCAGGCTGGTAAAGCTTGCATTTGGCACAAATTAATAATCTTAAAATCCAATATTATGGCAATAGGCCCTAACTTAAAAGCATTTCCCAGGGAAAAGATAGCAGAAATACTGGATAACATGGAGCCTTCATACGAAAATCTATGTGCTATCATGGAGTATGACCCAATTTTGTTTGCACTTTTTGTAAAGGAGCCCAGTCTTGATCCGATAAAGAAAAAGCAATGGGAGGAGGTACTAAATGATTTAAGGACGTCAGTTCAAAAAGCCATAAGAAATCCAAAGCCTTAGTGGCTCTGGTAGAGGGTATTGGCGCATGTTCCAATTAGCGCCATGCCTGATACTACCAGGCCGCCATGCACCAAAATACTTGCCGGACTAAGACGGCCAGCAAATCCAGCATATCTATACATATCAATCAATCTCAAGGATAGGTAAATCAAGTTCCTCATCGGTGTAGCCGTCGAAGATCTGCCAGCTGCATTCTCTTGTTGACGGCACCTCCAGGTGGTTTA
>SLOS01000289.1 GCA_007132365.1 Bacteroidales bacterium
ACAGGCTGGAGAATCGGTTATCTGGCAGCTTCAACATGGATAGTCAAAGCCTGCAGTAAATTACAGGGCCATTTTACATCCGGGCCATCCTCTATTGCCCAAAAAGCCTCTGTCGCTGCACTTAACGGAGACAATTCCTACACCGAAAAAATGAGGGAAGCATTTTTACGCCGCCGCAACCTGGTAATTGAACGTGCCGGCAATATTCCGGGTATGGCTCTATCAAAGCCCGAAGGTGCTTTTTATATATTTCCTGATATCAGTGGGTACTGCGGACTCGCTCATGGGGGGGAAGTTATTAAAAATGATACTGATTTTTGCCTTTTTCTGCTTGAACATGCCCACGTTGCCGCTGTTCCGGGCGAAGCATTCGGTGCTCCGGATCATATCCGGATATCATATGCCACAAGCGATGCCAAATTAAATGAGGCGTTTGACCGGATTGAGAAAGCACTGAAGAAGCTTGCATAGAGGTTGCGGATCTTTCTGTATCCTGATCCTTATATAACTGCAATTTATGGCTGATAAGTTCAAAATAAAAAAATTACTTCGTTTCCTGAAAAAAGACATCTGGAAAATGCCCGTGGATGAATTATCTCCGCTCAGAGTATTTTTCCTGCGCCAATTGCAAATTATGATCATTGCAGTCCGGGGTTTGTATGAGGATAAGGTTTATCTGCAGGCATCGGCACTAACTTTTTTCACCCTTCTTTCTATTGTTCCGATAATTGCTATGATTTTTGGAATAGCAACAGGGTTCGGGCTTGAAAAATATCTTGAAGCTGAACTGGCAAAAGTTTTTGCCGGCAGGGAGGAGGTACTGGAGTGGGTACTGAGTTTTGCAAATTCATTTCTGGAGGCAACAAGTGGGGGGCTTATGGCAGGAGTTGGCATTGTAATTCTTTTATATACTGTCATGAAGGTTTTCAGCCATATTGAGGATTCATTCAATGATATCTGGCAGATCAACCAGCCAAGGAGCTTTACCAGGAAATTCGCCGATTATTTTTCGATGATTCTTATCGCCCCTATTTTTATAATTCTCTCAAACCTTTTTACCGTTTTCTTTACCACACAAATAGATGAGATCACTTCAAGTATTGCCCTTCTCGGATATTTGAACCCGGTTATTATGTTTATTGTGAGGCTTATTCCCTATCTTCTGCTCTGGATAATTTTTACAATTCTATATATGGTCATGCCGAATACCAAGGTTAATTTTACATCAGCCCTTCTGGCAGGAATCATAGCAGGAACACTTTTTCAGCTTGTTCAATGGGGGTATATTTATTTTCAGGTTGGCGTATCACGCTACAATGCAATTTACGGTAGTTTTGCGGCTCTGCCTCTTTTGCTTATGTGGATGCAGGTAAGCTGGCTGGTAGTTCTTTTCGGTGCTGAAATATCCTTTGCCAATCAGAACATTGATCAATACGAATATGAGTCAGAAACCCGGAATATGAGTATATATAACCGCCGGCTCGTAACTTTGTATATTACCCATCTGCTGGTAAAAAATTTTGAAAACGGGGTTCCTCCATTTACAGCCCGGCAGATAAGCAACGAACTTAATATACCAATCAGGCTGGTCATGGAAATTCTGTATGTGTTGATTGATATCCAGGTGGTCTCTGCAGTCAAAACAAAATTTGAAAAGGAGACGGCTTACCAGCCCGCGGTAGACATTAACAGGATAACTATTAAATACCTGTCCGATAAACTGGATCACCGGGGGATGGATGTGCTTGCTGCCAAACAGGATAAGGAATTTGAAAAGATAAAAAAGTTAATGGCCTCTTTTAACCAGCATCTTGAAAAAAGCGTCGAAAATAAACTATTGAAGGATATTTAACCGTCAGATATATTCCATTATCCTGCCGGAAATCTGCAGCAGTGAGATTTCTGCAAGTTTGGTCTGATATTGTATCGAAAGAAGCCTCTCTTCAGCCTCGAGCAGGCTCTTCTGTACCTCGCGCAGCTCAATTCCTGCAAGGGCTCCGAGCCTGTATCGTTCAAAAGCAATCTCCATGTTCTCCCTGGCAGTTTCAAGATTCTCATACTCCATCTCCAGCAGCCGGAGGTTATTTTCATAAGCTTTATATATGGTCATCAGATCAGCTTTTACCTCCTGAAGAAGTTGCTGATATGAGAGTTCACGGTTATTGATCTCTATCATTGCATTACTTAGTTCACGCCGGCGGTTATAGCCGTCAAACAGGTTTATGCCGAGGGTAAATCCGTAGTTGAAACCCAGTGTATGCTGATGATTAAGGTTCGCTGACTGGAAAGTGCTGAATGTATATCCGTATCCGGTGTTTAAATTCAGATACGGATATGTGCGCGAAGCAATAATCTGCCGGTCCAGTTCGGAGATTACCTGATTGCTGGCAGCAAGCAGCAGGTTGGTATTCTGCTTCAGGGTACCGGCCATTAGATCTTCATATAACAGATCCTTATCAACTATAATAACAGTATCCTTTGCACCAAAGAGTATATCGAAATCCTGTACCCCCATCAACTCATTCAAACGTATCTGTGAGGCCCTGAGCACTTCAGATTGCCGTGAAAGCCTTGAACTGTCAGCATTGAGAAATACTCTTGACTGAAGCAGTTGCAGTCGCGAACCTGAGCCTATTATATATCTCTCCTCATCAATCCTGTATCTTTCTCTGGAAAGGGACACTGCATATTCAAGATTGTTAAGTTGCCTTGTTTGCTGAATATAGTTATAATATTCGGTTGCCGTTTGCGCTACAAAGCGTTCAATCGCAAGTCTTGTGCTCATCTCACCCTGCAATTTGAGTTCCTCCAGCCTGCTGTAGGTTGTCTGGACCCTGAAACCGCTGAAAAGATTCCAGCCAAGGTTGAGGCCTGCATTTGTCATAGTATTATGGATGCCGCTGGTGCTTCCGGTGCCGCCATCGGCAAATGATTGCCGTGTGTTGTTTACCGTTCCTGAGTGCCTGGTGCTAAGGTCCAGCACTGGTAAAAAGCCGGCATTACCGGGAGTAAAGTTATTATCTGAAATCTCCTGCCTGTTCCGTGCAATTTGCAGGGAAAAATTATTTTCCATTCCCAGGCTGATGAATTCACTCAGATCATACTTTTCCTGTCCGCCAAGATTTATACTATATGAAAGAACTATCAGGTTAAGCAGCAGCAGTTGATTTAGCTTCATTTTCTTGTGTCTTTGTTTCACTCGATACATATGAATATATTGCCGGCACAACATAAAGTGTAAGGAACGTCGAAACCAGCAGTCCCCCGATAACCGCCACACCCATTGCTATACGGCTTTGCGCTCCCTCTCCGAGCCCCAGGGTTAGCGGAAGAATACCCAATATGGTTGAAATGCTTACCATAAGGATTGGCCTGAACCTTGCTGCTGCAGCATATTTAATCGCCTCTATCTTCTTCATTCCCGCTCTTTTGCGCTGATTGGCAAACTCAACAATCAGGATGCCGTTTTTTGAAACCAGTCCTATCAGCATTATAATTCCAATCTGGCTGAATATGTTCATGGTTATATTAAAATACCACATGAATATAAGGGCGCCGGTAAGTGCAAGCGGAACAGTCATCATAACAATTACCGGGTCTCTGAAGCTTTCAAATTGTGCGGAAAGCACGAGGAAGATCAGAACAAGTGCCAGCAGGAATGCAAAGATAAGGCTTG
>SLOS01000280.1 GCA_007132365.1 Bacteroidales bacterium
ATCACATGCCAGGACTCAGGTTGAACTTGCACAATATCAGTACCTGCTTCCGAGACTTACAGGATTGTGGACTCACCTCGAGAGGCAAAGGGGTGGTATCGGGCTGCGCGGACCGGGGGAGTCGGAGATCGAAACTGACAGGAGGATTGTCAGGGATAAAATTGCCAAACTGCAGCAAAGGCTTGAAAAGATTGATAAGCAGAAATCCACACAGCGAAAGAACAGGGGCAAAATGGTGCGTGTATCTCTTGTCGGCTATACGAATGTAGGCAAATCAACCATAATGAACCTGCTCAGCAAATCAGACGTTTTCGCTGAAAATAAACTTTTTGCAACTCTTGATACCACGGTACGGAAAGTGGTAATAGGCAACCTGCCCTTTTTGCTTTCTGATACCGTGGGGTTTATAAGGAAACTGCCACACCAGCTTGTTGAGTCATTCAAATCAACCCTTGATGAGGTAAGAGAATCGGATATCCTGCTTCACGTGGCTGATATCTCCCATCCCAATTTTGAAGAGCAGATCAATATAGTGAATCAGACCCTGCATGAAATGAATGTGAACAGCCAGCCGGTTTATCTTGTTTTTAACAAGATCGACCTGTATAATCATATTCCGAAAGATGATGATGACCTGACGCCGGCAGAAAAGTATAATATCAGCCTGGATGAGCTTAAACAGACATGGATGGCAAAGAACAACGACCCATGCATTTTTATTTCAGCAAAAGAAAAAAGTAACATTGACCTTTTCAGAGATCTTATCTACAACAAAGTAAGGGAAATACACGAAAAAAGGTATCCCTATAATGATTTCCTATATTAGATCCCTCTTCAGCATGTGCTCAGCTATCTGAATGGTATTTGTTGCTGCACCTTTGCGGAGGTTGTCGGCCACTATCCACATATTAAGTGCATTTTCCGAAGATTCATCCCTGCGAATCCGGCCCACGAATACCTCGTCCCTGCCTTCACTCATGGCCGGCATGGGATACTGGCTCCCGGCAGGATCATCAAGTACCACGATACCGGGGGCCCTGCCAAGGAGGATGCGAACCTTATCAATATCATATTCCCTCGTAAACTCAATATTTACAGATTCCGAATGACCCCCGACAACAGGTACACGCACGGCAGTGGCAGTGACAGCAATTGAATCATCGCCGAAAATCTTCCTGGTCTCATTAACAAGCTTCATTTCCTCCTTTGTATAGCCGTTCGGAGTAAATACATCGCACTGGGGTATACAGTTTTTGTCAATTATATGGTTGTAGGCCTTTTCCCCTGAAACACCCTCCCTCTCATCTTCCAGCTGCCTTACTGCTTTGACACCTGTTCCTGTAACGGACTGGTAGGTGGAGACCACAACGCGACGGATACCATACTCCTGGTGAAGGGGCGCAAGGGCAACTACCATCTGTATGGTCGAGCAGTTGGGGTTTGCAATTAGCTTGTGCCCGTCTTTTATGCTGTCGCCGTTAACCTCCGGTACAACCAGAGGAACATCCGGGTCCATCCTCCATGCTGAACTATTGTCAATAACAACCGTGCCGGTTTCAGTGAATCTTTTTGCCCATTTAAGTGATGTCTCCCCGCCGGCTGAAAAGAGTGCCAGGTCAGGTTTCAATGCCAGCGCTTCTTCAAGGGTTATGATAAGGACGGATTGCCCCCCGTACCTGATGGGTTTTCCTGCGGAACGCTCAGAAGCGACAGGAATAAGCATCTGAAGAGGGAAACTGCGCTCTTCGAGGACTTTCAGCATGACACTGCCGACCAGACCGGTGGCACCTACAACAGCAACTCGCATAACATATATGATTTAATTATAAAATAAATAACTCCGTTTATTTGAAACGATATAACAATTTGCAAAAATATATTTTCTGATCAAATATTTAACTGCATTCATATAAAAACAGAAGCGGCTGTCAGATATTATACGTATTTAAACATTATGTTAAAATAAATGTATATATGTTTATTTATTAACTCTTTTTCCTTCTTGGAATTATTGAGGATTTTGTGTAACTTAAATAAAGGTTTTTAAAATCCGGGAAAAAGATGAATACTAACCAGTTTTTTTTATTGCTGCTGTTTTTGCCATTCTCAGACAATACAGCTATTTCAGGGATAAATGAAACAGCTCCTTTTACCGTGGGAAATGAAACAGCACCTTTTGACGTGGTAATAAATGAGCTTATGGTCCGCCCCTCTCCTCCGGTCGGCCTGCCTGAAGCTGAGTATATTGAATTATTCAACCGGTCGGAACATCCGGTCAACCTGCATAACTGGACCGTGTCGGTGGGTACGGGATCAAGGGTCCTGCCTCAGCACATACTCTTGCCGGGTTCCTATTATCTGATAACACATGAGAAACATGCCGCGGAGCTTTCTGAATTAGGCGATGTTGCAGGTCTGCCAACCTTCCCGGTACTTGCCATGGGCGGACAGACAGTAGTGCTGAGAGATGATAAAGGCAGGGTGATCTCAGCGGTCAGATATTCCGACAAATGGTATGGAAGCAGTCTGAAAGCATCCGGCGGATGGTCGCTTGAACAGATCGACCCGTTCAACCCCTGCGGAGGTGCGAATAACTGGAGGGCATCGGTAAGCAGCACCGGAGGTACACCCGGAGCAACAAATTCAGTCCGCGACACCAACCCCGACAAATCCCCGCCCGGACTTGTAAGGGCAACTTCACACCATAGCGGCAGCATACGGTTGCATTTCAGTGAACCGATGCATCCCATGTCAGGATGGTCACCGTCAGATTATTCTGCCGAAGGTCCCGGGAAGCCGTTGTCGGTTATTCCGTCAGGACCTTTTTTTCAGGAGGTTGATCTCTTCTTCCTGCATAACTTTCAGGAAGACACTGACTATAACATCAGTGTGACAGGAAACCTGTACGACTGTGCGGGTAATTTTTTAAACACAGAGCGGGCAGAAGCCAGGTTTACTGTCCCCTCTATGCCAGATCAGGATGACATCAGGATAAATGAGATCCTTTTCAATCCCTATCCGGGAGGGGTCAATTTCGTCGAACTTGTGAATATCTCAGAAAAAACCTTTGACCTGAAACATCTTATCCTTGCTGGCATGTCCGGGGGAGAACCGCATCCTGCATATATCATCGCCCCGGAAGGATACCTCCTGTTCCCCGGAGAGTACGTGGTGCTTACAACAGACCCGGAAACTATAAGAAGTCATTACTTCACCCCGAACCCGCACTCGTTCATCACTATGGAACGCATGCCCCGGATGAACAACGAGAGCGGCAGGGTAGCAATAACCGGACCCGGGATGAATATACTGGACGACTTTGAATACCGGGCCACCATGCACTCTCCGATGCTGACAGACAGAAAAGGTGTATCCCTGGAAAGGATTCATTACAACAGACCCACCCATGACCCTTCCAACTGGCTTAGCGCCAGTGAAAATCACGGATTTGCCACCCCGGGGTACAAGAACTCCCAGTTTTCGGAGTTAACTTCCCGGTCTGAAAACATATTAAATATTGACCCTAAAATTTTCTCTCCTGATAACAGCGGGTACAATGATGTTGTCAATATAGGCTATGAACTGGACAAACCCGGTTATACGGGAAACATTACAGTTTTTGATTCACGCGGCAGACTCATCAGAAGAGTTGCAAGGAATGAGCTTTTCGGCACA
>SLOS01000006.1 GCA_007132365.1 Bacteroidales bacterium
GTGGCACGCGACCTCGAACTCACGGTGCACCCCCACCCCACGCTGTCGGAAACTATCATGGAAGCCGCCGAGGTTTACTACGGTCACGCAACCCATATACATAAAAGAAAGAAATAGTTGCGCCTGTTATAAATTATTGCTGCTAAATCCATGAATGCTTTTTCATTCTTGTCTGCTATCATTATTGAGTCAATGGGATTTTAGGTTAATAGTGTGTATTTTTAGCCGTGATACCTGAATATCATATCAGCTATTGACCAATTCAGCTTATTTACATGATTAACAGCAGGCTAACTTCTCTCTACATCTTTCTATTTTTCGTTATTATAATTATTCTGAACCATGTTTTCGGGTATTTCGGCCATTACGGGTTCGATGACATGCTATACTCCAGGATTGCGAGGAATTTTGCAAACGGAGTTACCATGTATGATAATTCCTTCAGCTTCCGGTTTACAATAATACTGCTGACCTCATTATCCTACCTGATTTTTGGAGTCAGCGATTTTTCGTCTTCTTTGCCATCCTTATTGATTTCTGTTCTAACACTGTACATAATATATGACACTTTAAAAAAGTTCACCGCCACCCATACCGTTATCGGCCTGTCATTAACCCTGCTGGTAAATGTTTTTTTGTTCTACACCGACAAAATCATGCCGGACATTTATGTGGCATTTTTTCTTCTATTATCAATTTACTGGATAGACCGGTACAGGTTTTATGCTAAAACCGGTGAATTAAAATATGCTTTTTTGTTTTCGGTTTCCCTGTTCCTGGCTTTCTCATCAAAAGAGACTGCAGTATTGTTCCTCCCCCTGCCAGTAGTTCTTTTTGCAACGGATATTCTGCAGAAACGTAATATAAAATTCTGGATCTATTCAATTCTTTTTGGTTCCGGCATCCTGGCAGTTTATTTAACTGCCATATGGCTGTTGACCGGTGACTTTTTCAAGCGTTTTGAGGTTTTATCGTTAACCAGTCAAACTCAATCATATTTATACAGTTACGACAGGCAGCCCCTGGATGTCATACTGAAAAGGCTGTTCTACGACCTGTTTGAAAGCTACACTATTGCTGGCATGGCGGTTTCCTGCCTGTTTATAATTTCAGCCCTGCTCACGAATAACGTTAAAGAGCTTTTTAAAATCAACAACACCTTCTCCCTGTATTTTGTTTCTTCTGTTGTACTGTTGCTTTCCGCTAACTTTATGACAATCTCACCTTTTTCATATCACCCGGTTCCAACAGACCCCAGACACACCCTGTTTCTGATCCCGGTCTCTGCGATTGCTGCATCGTTTATCCTGTCAGGGTTTATTTCTGATAAAAAATACAAATATCAGATTATTTGTCTGTTTGTCCTGATCTCAGTATTTGCATTTACTATCGACAGGACTGTTTTTTATAATCTTTACCTCCCCTTATCCCTCCTTCTGATAGCATACATTTTTTTTAATGAAAAGTCCAGGCGCAACAGGGTTACATTCCTTGTGCTATTCCTGGCCATATTGTCAATTACCCCATTCAGGTTTTTTATATACTCAGTTTCAACTGTAAAATACAACATGCAGAGAGATATTGTATTTAACCACTTTATTGGTAAGGATGAAAAGTGCTATGTTTTTACCGATCCCATGCAGAAGAATATCGGAAACTACTATTTAGCATTCGAAAATGAGGACAACTGTATTTTTGTTGATTACACCAGTATTTCGGACTACAACATTGATGAAGAATTCCGTAAATACCTGTTTTTAAACTGGCACACCCGGTTTTATTCAGAAAGCCTTGGCAGATTACCCTTTTTTGCAAAGGTTATTGACAGTTCATATGCTCTGCTTTATGAAAATGAGAGGCATGGGATATACATATATGAAATCCCGGAAATTATTATCCCCGAATTATCAGGTAATAAGCTGCTGAACACCAGAAATGATTTTCAAAAAGAGTATTTAAACTGGACCCATGATGAAAGCACGTTATCGGAAGAGACATATTTTACCGGAAACAGGTCACAGATATTACACGAGTTTTCAGCAACTTTTTCCATCGCACTGGATTCACTGGATCAGCACAATGGTGAAAGCCTCTATATCAAAGCCGGGTTTCAGGGTAATTTCGCAATCAGGCCTTCATGCATGCTTGTCTTCTCAATGGAAAACGAAGAGGGTACATATTTCTGGGAGAGCAGAAACATTGGTCGGGACATCAGGGTCCTTAACAGGTGGTACCACCAGGATTTTTTTCTGTTGATTAAATCCGATGAGATCAAAAGCAATTCGGTTCTGAAGATATACATATGGAATCCCGGTAATGATACAGGCCATATAGATGATTTCTATATTTCTATATATGCATTATAGCTTTCAGCATGCACCCGTAAATCTTTCATGCGAATATTATTTTGTCTGACACAGTCGGCTGAAATTCAGATGGGAAAAATGATGATCAGTAAACGGAATAACATTTGCTGTATATATGGCAAGGAATAGATTATAACGCTGCCTGCCTTTATGACAGGTGCAGGGCTGTTTCGGTTCTTGTCCCTGACGGCCGCAGGCAGCCCGGATAACAGGAAAAAACTGTAGCCATGCAAAGCAGATTCTCATTAAACCTTGGAAAACCGTTTGGTATTAGACTGTCTGTTCACTGGACCTTTTCGCTGCTGATAGTGTGGATTGTATTTATCAGCGTGAACAGGGGGCTTGAATTAGGACAGATCATCATGCACATACTCTTCATACTGGCCATTTTCGGCTGTGTTGTGCTGCATGAACTGGGACATTCCCTTGCAGCAATAAAACTGGGAGGCAAAGTGCACAGCATCACCCTGTTGCCGATCGGCGGTATGGCCAGCATATCAGAGATGCCGGAGAAACCCAGGGACGAATTTATTATCTCTGTCGCGGGGCCCCTTGTCAACGTGGTAATTGCAGGCCTGATATGGTTATATCTCGCCCTTTTCAGTTCAACTGACCTGGGCGGATTAGCCTATGATGTGATCACCCCTGCAAACTTCCTGGTCTTACTCCTGACCGCAAACCTTTTCATTGTTGCATTCAACCTTATACCCGCCTTCCCGATGGACGGGGGTCGCCTGTTCAGGTCGGCACTTGCTATGAAGATGAACAAGCTGAAGGCAACACGAATTGCAAAGGATATCGGACAGGTTTTTGCAATTATGTTCATCATAACAGGTTTCTTCCACAACCCCTTTCTGATTGTTATCGGGTTCTTCATACTACTCGGGGCAAAGGGCGAATATGAGATGATGAGGTACCGTGATATACTTAATAACTTTACGGTTAAGGATGTAGTAAAGAAAGATTATGAGACCCTTGATGAAAATGATACCCTCGGTAAAGCAGCGGAAAAACTTGCTCATATATCATCGAGGGGGTTTGTTGTCACAAAAAATGGTGAGTATTCGGGGTTACTCACAAAGAATGACCTTATAAGGGGACTGAACAAATATGGGAAAGAGGGCCGTATTGGCGATCTGGCCAGTGGCGCTGAACCAAAGATATCGACAGACATGGCCCTTTTCGATGTTTTCAAAAAGATGCAGGCGAACAGGCAGGATATGGTTCCGGTAACGGAAAACGGCAGGTTCACCGGTATTCTTGACCTCGAAGGCATCAATGAATTCTTCCTGA
>SLOS01000401.1 GCA_007132365.1 Bacteroidales bacterium
ATGGAAAAAGTGCATTGTTGAAGTTCTGCCTTCCGGCCGTGAGGCTTCCGGCACTTGAAATAAACATCCACAAATCACTGCTGCTTGTGATGCTCATAAAGAACGGATCCATATAATCATAGTTCTCAATGCAATAAACTGGTTCACCATCAAACCGGGTAAGTTTACCCTTTACCTCTTTTTGTTTGATATTCAGCTGCTGAGAAGCTATATATGGTCGCTTTAGGCTCTTCATTCTGATTAGAGGTCCGGCCTTATCATGGAACCAGGAAAGGGATATTAATGGTCCCCGTATTTGAGTAATTATCTGAGATATAAATAAACAGCCGGTATGCCCCTTTCTGGGAAGGGGACCTGAAAACAACCTCCTCCGGGGTTGCCGACAATACCAGTCCCCGAATAGATTCAGGCCTTTGCTCAAAATCACCTCCGTCACTTAATTCTTCCGGTTCGGGAATGATCTCAGCCCTTGCAGTAAGATTTCCACCGCCCGGATGGTTAACCCCTACAATTGCCGAATAGAGATTCCCCTTCTCAAGCTCGACATTATCATATCGCCCCCCCATGCCTTTTATTTCTGCGTCGGATATCCTGGGGGCTATCTGTTCCGGCCATCTTCCCGTCCATAAATACTCCATAACATTAACAGCCTCTGTCTTTTCTCCTTTTTCTGTAAACAGGCCATACCAGGTCGGAGTTCTTTCCTGTTTCTGTCCCCACAGAAAAACATATGACCCCAGACAATTTTTCGGGTCGGAAAGGATCGCTTTCTCATACCTTGTTCTTATGGCATCAGCTTTCTCAGCAGAAGATTGTTCAATAGGTGAACCCCAGTGAGTTGTTGCCACTTCCCAGTGACCGGTAGCACCCCATTCCGTAACCAGATACGGGCCGTCATATCCGGCTTCTGCAAGCCTTTGTTCAAGATTTACAATATCTCCGTACATTTGAACCGAGATAAAGTCCAAGTAGGGACAATTATCGCGAATATACTCTACCTCATCCCGGCCAATACCGGCAAGCATGGTTGTAACCACACTATTTCCATCAACCTCCTTGATCATTCTGGCTATATCATTAACCGCGTCCCATACCCTTTTATTGGTATACATCAGGTTAAGCTCATTCCCGATACCCCAGCCCAATAATGCCGGATGATCTTTAAGTTCTAAAACATCTTTTTTAATATTTTCAAGTTGCATGGCTACCGCAGCTTCATCGTCATAGTCAAACCCATGCCTCTCCCGGGCAACATCCAGCCCCATCATAACCATAAGTCCATTTTCCCATGCCTGGTCAAGAACCTCCCGTCCGGTACTTACGCCGTTATCTACACGCCAGGTTCGAATCGAATTACCTCCATGCAAGGCAACCAGATCACAGGGGCCGAACTCACATCCGGCACCCTTTACGAAAAACTCTTCCCCATTGACAAACAGACGATACCTGCCTTCGGTCTTTTTTAATTCAACAAAAGAGGGGCCGAACTTCATCGGGTCCTCTTCGGCATTAAGATTGTAATTGCATGATATTCCGATAAATGAAAGAATAAGTAATGATAGAATCGGAGAATATTTCATAACATTTATTGTTTAATAAGTTCTGCTTCAAGCTCCTCCAAAGACCTGCCTTTCGTTTCAGGAACATATCGCCAGACAAAAAGAAGTGTAAGCAACCCGAAAAATGAATATATAAGATACGTTGAGCTTGAACCCATATATTCCAGCTGTACCGGAAATACAGTAGCTACTGAGAAACTGACAATGGAGTTCCAGAACCCCATAATGGATATAGCAAGTCCGCGAAGCTTATTGGGAAATATTTCCGAAAGCAAAGCCCACATAACAGGACCCATTGAAATGGCGAAAGAGGCCACAAACATTATCAGTCCGATTAGAATCCAAAAAGTGTTTACACTGATAGAATGTTTGAGAATTATTTCTTTAAAGCTGTTATATGTATCAAGTCCCACAGTCTGCCTGATCAGGCTGAAAAATGCTACTTCACTGCCAAAGGCATTATCCTTTAACTGGTTCAGCTGCATGATATTTTCAATATGATGCGGAGCAACTCCCATTTGCTGAACTTCTTCAATCAGATTATCCATTGACCTTTGGTCGATAGTGTATTGTGCATTTTCAAAGGATAACCCTACAATTGCCAGTGAAATACAGATACCTGTAGCTCCTGCATAAAGAAGAGGTTTACGTCCCAGTCTGTCGATCAGGAACATTGCCACAACAGTCATAACCACATTTGTAACACCAAGAATAGCAGCCTGCAGAAATGCGGCATCCTTACCCCCGCCAGCCATTTCGAATATCATCGGTGCATAGTAAAAAATTGCATTTATGCCGGTTATCTGCTGAAAAAATGCAATTCCAAAACCAACTATCAGAACCGTTTTCATTCTTTTTGAAAAAACATCAGCCCAACGTGCCCGCTCCTTTACTGTTTCTTCAGTAAGGCTTTTTTTGATCTCATCATACTCAACTAAAGATTGCTCCGGTCCATGAATCTTAACAAGAACTCCATGCGCCTCTTCATCCAGTCCTTTTTGCAACAACCACCGGGGACTCCGGGGAACAAAAAACAAAAGCATGAGATACATGAACGCCGGAACAGCCTCTACTCCAAGCATAATCCTCCACTTAAAATCAGGATCGTCAATAGTCTGCTGGAAATAAAGGTTGGAGAAATAGGCAACCGAAATTCCAAGAACGATGTTTAGCTGGTTGAATGTAACCAGAGTTCCCCTCAGATTCCTTGGAGCAATCTCCGCAATATACATTGGAGCAATCAAAATAGCCATTCCCACGCCAAGTCCACCTATGACCCGGGCAATAATAAAGCTGGTAACATTGAAAGACATTGCACTGAATAAGGCACTGGTCATAAAAATTACAGCCGTAAATTTCAATATCTTGCGGCGCCCGAAACGGTCAGCCAGTTTCCCTGCAATAATATTACCCATTATTGCCCCCAGAATCAGCGAGCTTACGGAAAACCCTATAAGAACTGATCCGGAGCTCAGACCAAATGTTTCCCTGTAGAATGGAGTTGCACCGGAAATAACGGCACTGTCGAATCCAAGAAGGAAACCACCCAGTGCAACAACGAGTGAAATGAAAACAGTAAAGCCCCTCTTATCCATTATAGACCATATTATTGTTTCAGAAATTCCGGCTATTATTATGTAATCCGGTTACCGGTGAATAATTTTTATATAATACCAATCCTAATAACCATCATTCTGGATAAAAACTCCTGCAGAAAGGTCTATCTCTGTTTGCGGTATGGGTAGAAACCCTTTGGTGGCAGTATTGAATGTGACGGAGAATATCTCCTGATCACCCATATAATTTGGGCCCCTGACTGAATGTGTCAATTCCTGCGCAGCATATGCCATGCCTCGTCTGATCACATCGTAATACCTTATGCCTTCAAGGGACAGTTCCAGCCGTCTTTCCCTGAAAATGTTTTCGATAGTTGCAGGAACACCTGGCAAACCAACCCTTTCCCTTACACGATCGAGGTATTGCTGTGCGTTGGGACTTCCAAGCTCGGCAGCCATAAGCAGTACATCTGAAAAGCGTATTACACGGTGATTACATGTCCTGTTCAGTTCAAACTGTCCGCCCGATCCCCAGTGTTCGG
>SLOS01000225.1 GCA_007132365.1 Bacteroidales bacterium
GTCCTACCCGCTGAGGGTACCGGCCCGTTAGCAGGGCTGCCCTTGTAGGTGAACACCATACTCCGCTACTGTGAAAATCAGTAAATATCATTCCTTCCTGGGCCAGACGGTTCAGATTCGGGGTATCAGCCCTGCCCCCAAAGTATCCGCCCAGATCACCGTAACCCAGGTCATCAGTCAATATTACAATTATGTTAGGCTTATCCCCGGAAACATTACCGGGTTCATGTGCACAAGCTGAACTTTTCATGATGAGTGACCCTGTTGCCAGTAGTGCAGCAGCACTGAAAGTTCCCGTAAGTGCCTTTATGTTACTGGGTATCATGAAGGTTTCATTACATCGTATCTCCATACTTTCAAAAAATATTAGCATTCAATCCACAGACCTAACTAAATCCTATATGTATTACATAATACCCGGCAAACTTAATAATTATTTAATTAAACTCAAAAATCATGAAGACCTTTGTATGTTAATTGCATCAATAATTACTTATTTGATCCCATGGTACAACTCCAGCATATTCAGACCACAAATTCCATTCCCTCTCCAATTCTTTTACAATATCAGGATGCTTGTCCGCAAGGTTTTGTGTCTCGGTCCTATCTGTTTCCATATTATACAATTCCCATCTGCCAACAGACGGCCCGGTACGATTCCATTCACCGTCATATTCCATAACCAGCTTCCACTTCCCTTTACGGATGGCCTTATTGCCCTGATGCTCCCAGAAAAGAACCCGTTCTTCAGTATTATTTGAATTAAAATGAGGAACAAGACTTATACCCTCCAAAGGAATTGTTTTTGAGCCGTTAAACCTGTCCGGGAAATTGGCGCCAGTTAGTTCAAGGATTGTCGGGAAAATATCAATAACATGTCCTGCCTGATTCCTGATCTCATTTTCAACCCTGATCCCGGCCGGCCAGTGAACTATAAACGGAGTTGATATGCCTCCTTCATGCACCCAGCTCTTATGGAGCCGGAAAGGAGTATTTGATGCATTCGCCCAGTTTGCACCATAACTTCCATATGTTTCCGGACCTCCCAGAGGCACACCCGGCCATACCCCGGGTTTAACTTTCCTGCCATCACGTGTCGTATCAGGATGAAACCTGCTTTTCCAGGGAGTTCCAAGCCTTTCGACAGTCCTGTAAAGATGCCCTTCAGATGATGCACCATTATCAGACAGGAAAATAATGACAGTATTTTCAAGCTTGCCACTGGCTTCCAGTTCATCAATTATCATGCCTGTCCCCTGGTCCATATGATCGACCATCGCGGCAAAAACAGCCATTCTGTGCGCCTGCCAGCTTTTTAATGTATCCTGCTCCCATGGATATAACATCTGTCCTCCGTCAGAATAACTCATTGAATCCCTTCCGGAAAGTTTCCATGAAGGTTCTATCAGCCCCTTGTCAATTAACCTGCCATATCTTGTTTTCCTTAGCTCATCCCAGCCTTCTGCGTAGGTATCCAGATATTTTTCAATAACCTCCTCCCTCGCGTGCAACGGATAATGAGGAGCCAGATGTGCCACATACAGGAAAAATGGTTCATCCTTTTCTACAGCTTCCCTTATAAATTTGACAGAATATTCTGATATAGCATCGGTATAGTAGAAATCGCCTTCAGGTTCTACAAATTGATTCCCTTTCATTAATCCAACGGGATCATAAAAACTGCCATGACCGGGTAAGGTGCCGAAATAACGGTCGAACCCCCTGTTCAAAGGCCGGTTTTCATCCGGATCTTCCGGCCATATATTCATGGTAACATGCCATTTTCCCGTCATCATCGTCAGATAACCTGCTTCCTTTAAAACCTCAGCAATTGTGGGAGTTGAGGCGTGCAATTCGCCTGAATATGAAGGGAAACCCCTGTCTTCCGTCATATGGCCGATGCCAGCCTGATGCGGATATAACCCGGAAAGAAGACTGGCCCGGGTGGGACAGGAACGGGTCGCATTATAAAATTGAGTGAAACGCAGTCCCTGCCGGGCAAGTCTGTCCAGATTAGGTGTATCAATTTCTCCCCCGAAACAGCGAAGATCAGAATAACCCAGATCATCAGCCATAATCAGGATGATATTTGGTCTGGCATAATCATCCTCATCTGCAGTTTTTGGTTTTTCAGTTTTGCACCCCAGGTGAAAAGGCAAGGCAACCGTGGAAGTCAACACAAATACCTTAAATATTGCAGAATCTTTCATTCGTACAAAGTATGGTTATCGAATTAATTCAATTGAAGCATTCAACTGATCACACCAATGCTGTTGTTTATAATGCAATTCCGTACATTACCATATTCCAAAACCGGCAGGGTCAACAATCGTAGAGGCAATATACCGGTAAGGTGTTCTTTCAGGGCAACCCCCATGATTCCAGTAATATATTATCAATAACTTCCCATCCTGTCTTTGCACCATCCTCGGGTATCCGACATCCCAGTTCGCTCCGTCACTGCCACGCAGCACGATTTCATCACGCCAGCTTCGGCCGTCATCAGTGCTGAAACGCAGATTAAGGCGTGAACCGAACTGGCTCCTGAAAATATAGGCCAATGCAAGTATACCATTATCCATTTTCAGCAATGCAGGAGGAGAGCCTCCGCTACCGGTATCATTTGCCGGGTTATTCAGACGTTCCCATGTCTTACCATTATCGGTTGACAGATAGCTGGTAAGCAAATTTTGTCCGTTAACTTTCCTTGTTCTTATAACTGTCAGAAGCTCTGAGCCGGATAAACGGATTGAAGAGGGCATAATGTCAAAACGTTCAGGTTCAGGGCCAACCCATGATAATCTCTCCCAGTTAATTCCGCCATCACGGGTTATTGCACATGCAACCCTGCCTTCCTGGCCATCACTTTTGGCAACAGTGAAAAAAGAAATCAGCTCATCCTTCCCATCAATGATATAATCTGTACGGGTAGCAACTCCCTCGGTATCCAGGTCAGGAATCAGATATGGCCCCTTCCAGGAATTACCCCGGTCATAGGAATAGTATAAATGAGAAGGCCCTGTAACATTGGTAGCCCGTAAAAATGTCAGTGCCAGATCAGGATGAGTGAAATCAATGCTCTCCTCAAGTTCTGCCGGTTCTTCGGCTTTATCATCTGATATCTGATGATTAAACCGCCACCCGCTCTGGCCATTACTGAAGGCATCCTCGATTACCCATGTTAACCCTCCGTCTTTGCTACGGGCATATTTATCTCGTGCAGTATTTATATCGTAGGTATGAGAACCTCTTTCTTTATGACTTGCTTCAACAAAACCAACCAGTATCTCCTCCCCCCACTGCCATATTCCATGATTAGCCGGCCATGCGGCAAAGCGACCATCCTGGTAATAAACTGTCCCATGCTGAAAACGGTTATCAGCAGCTTCTTCATTATTCGTTGAACAGCAGCCGTAAGTATTGATAATGAGCACCAGCATCAATGCCTTAATTGTTAATAAATTATTCATGATAAGTTTTTTTTGTAATTATTCTGAACATACACTTTTACTCATGGCTCCATGCTGAAATCCAGATCCTCTATCTTTATTTTCAGCACTTCAACGCTTTGTTTTGCACTCGCAAATGCAACATATATAAACCCCTCATGTTCGATAACATGAGGATAGTCCACATGCCTTCCTCCAACAAGATAAC
>SLOS01000237.1 GCA_007132365.1 Bacteroidales bacterium
GGCAGAAGGATTTTCAATGTCTTTCTGACCACCGGCAATATAGATAATATTATCAACCAGTGCACCGGTCATATTTGAAAGCGGTAAAGGGAGCGATGGCCATTCGGTTAATCTCACCTGATCTCCATTTTCACTTAATTGCAGAAGGAATACATCCCGATGGCAGGCATTCTCATTGATTCCGCCAATAAGCAATAATCCTTGCGAAATATTTACAGTAACACCATATGCAAGATTCCGGGGAAGTGCTTCAGGAAGTATTGTCCATTTCTCCGGCTCTTCAAGAGGTGTAATATATATATCGGACCAGTACTTTCTTTGCCCTCCTTCCCATGGGGGCTTGTCAGGGAAATTAGCCCCTCCGGCGATAACCAGGCGGTTGTTGACAATGCCAGCAAATGATCCGGCAAGGCCCGTTTGATAATCATTTCCCGGCATTGGTGGAAGATTTGTATGAATCCCCCATTGCATTGCAGCAATTCCAGGGGCATCACTTCCAGAAGCGGCATGAAAGCATATCAAGGCGAGTAAATGAAGAAGAAGTAGTCTCATTATTTGTCAGATTAACATCTTGCCCCCTATTCAATTCATATGACTGGATTAATCAGTTTATGACAATATTTTCTGCCCATTCATTTTTATGAAACTGTTATATGGCACGTAATGCTGTTCCATTGCTTTTCTGAATCCCTCCGTGTCTTTTTTCTTTATAAATCCAAGCAGATCCTGGTGCGTTACCATTAATCCCTTTTGCTTAAGCTCTTTGTTTACAGGTTCAAAAAAATCCTTGAATTTACTCTTTACGAACAGGGAAACCGGGTATACAATTTCCTGGAACTGCATAATAATCTTATTGCCCGTAATTTCATAAAGTTTGGAATGGAACTGATGCTCACTGGCGGGCATATAAAGGTTGTTATCATAAACAACACCCATGTTTACTATTTCCTCGAGTTCTTCTATATATTTATTATTCAGATTATCGAATATGCTGTTACAAATGCCAAGATCAAGGTTAATCCTGAATCCAAGCAGATTAACCAGTGTTTCCTCTCCAAGAATTTCGGGATCAAGCACCCTCTGCAATCCACCCAGAATATGAGGTTCTGACAGGATCATCCCCCTTCTGGTGCGAACTTCTATCATACCAAGCATCCTCAAACGGCTGAGTGCTTCCCTCAGTACGCTTCTGGCAACTCCAAGTGCTCCGGCCAATTCTTTCTCCCCAGGGAGGGGATCACCAGGTTTAAGTTTGTTGGCTCTGAAATAATCCAGAAGTTTCTCTTCAACCTGATCTACCAGGGTAACTGCCTGATTCTTTATCTTCAGATCTTTCATACTTATAGGATTTGTCTGATAAATATGACATATTAAAAAATAAAATCAAAATAAATAAGAGAGAATATTTCACCTCTCTTATCAATTTAAATCCACTCTAAATAATATTCCGATTGGTAATAAGTTCGATCTCCGTTACAACTTATTTCCGGATATTAATATCCAAGCACTAATTGTATTATATTTACGAACATAGAAGATAAGTATGTTTTAAACTAAACTATCCTTAAAATGAATTCAAAACTCATAATGTTCATCATCATCATCCAGGTAATTACTGGTACCACTCTGAGAGCAGATATTGTTCTGCCGGCCATATTTAATGATCATATGGTTTTACAGCAGAAAACCGGTGCGGCAATATGGGGTAAAGCCACTCCGGGCAATATTGTAGAAATTAACACTTCATGGGATAGCAATAACTACAGTACACGTGCAAACAGTGATGGAAACTGGAAAATAACGGTTAAAACACCATCTGCCGGCGGTCCTTACGAAATTATCATCTCTGACGGTAAAGAACTGAAACTGTCCAATGTCCTTATCGGTGAAGTCTGGATCTGCTCGGGCCAGTCAAACATGGCAATGCCAATGAAAGGTTTCCGGAATGAACCAGTTATCGGGTCCAATGAAGCAATTGCCACTTCCAAAAATGAATACATAAGGCTTTTCACGGTAAGCCGTGACAAAAGTCTCGAACCGCTGGATGATCTTACCGGGCAATGGCTGGAATGTTTTCCTGAAAATGTTGCCGAATTCAGTGCAACTGCTTATTTCTTCGGTAAAATGTTACAACAGTCACTCGGAGTTCCGATAGGATTGATTAATTCAAGCTGGGGAGGTACGCGCATTGAACCCTGGATCAGTGAACAGGGTATAAAAAAGTTTGACTGGGTAACGCTGCCTGATAAAAATCAATCCGGTGATTTTTCCCAGCAACTGCCAACCGTGCTGTTCAATGCAATGATCAGGCCCCTTACCGGCTTTTCCATCAGGGGTGCCCTTTGGTATCAGGGTGAATCCAACCGGAATGAGCCGGTCCGCTATACTCAACTGATGCCGGGATTGATTGAAAACTGGCGTTCTGAATGGGGTATTAATGATATGCCGTTTTATTATGTACAAATTGCACCTTTCGATTACGGTCCCACAGGGTTAAATTCAGCTCTTTTGCGCGAAGCTCAGCTTAAAGCATCAACCGCACTTCCGAATACAGGTATGGCCAGTCTTATGGATGCAGGTGAAAAAGATTGCATCCATCCTGCCAATAAGAGAGCTGCCGGAGAACGGCTGGCATATCTGGCCCTTGCAAAAACCTATGGAAACAAAGGTTTTGAATATTCAGGGCCAGTATTGAAAGATATGACTGTTGAAGGTAATATGGTGAAGCTGACATTCGACCACGCGGAAAACGGGCTTACAACCTTTGGGAAAGAATTGCAGAATTTTAAAATAGCAGGAGGAAACAGACGGTTTTATCAGGCTACAGCTTTTATTACACGGGAAGGTGTCACTCTGTTTGCCCCCCGGGTAGCTAATCCCGTTGCCGTAAGATATGCTTTTGACGATTTTGTAATTGGTGAACTTTACAACACCGAAGGGTTGCCGGCTTCATCCTTCCGGACTGACGACTGGGAATAACCTGCACCGAGGCAAAGGATCTGCAAATATCTCAACCTATAAGGAACCAGGAAAAGATCCGGTTCCCGGTACCCCGCAATTACTCCAGCAGCAAAGAATTGAACATCAGCTTGTATGTTGCGGGGGTTGAGCCTCGGAACTGCGGGCAGAAGGAGAATAGCACCAACTGACCCTTTCCCTTTTTGACCCAGACCATGGCGACCTGCTCTGAAAGAAGCTTTTCATTTTCAATAAACCCGCTCATCATGATGTTATCCTTTGGAAATGCGGCTATCACCCGCCTGTCCATGTCAAAATAGGGAAAGCTGGTGGCAAAAACGGGATTGCCCCTGTGAAATACCCCTGTCCGTGATGGCATTCCAAGGGTAAGCGGATGGTCAGGCCGTAAATCAACGCCCAGTAGCGAACCGGTAACCACCAGTCCCTGATTCCCCAGCCTGTCACCAATATTATTTACCGGAAGACTGAATTCCTGTTTCTCTCCCTTCTCCTCCTCTATGGCCAGGTTGCCCATGAAGATCCCGGTCGACCGCCCCCAGGATACAACCTTACCGCCGCGATCAATAAAAGACATAAGGTTGTTCAGCCCTTTCTTTTCCATTCCTTTGGCATATTCAGGGGGATACCTTGTTATGATGTAGTTTCCGGGACTGCCTCCCTTGCCTTCCATAAGGAC
>SLOS01000181.1 GCA_007132365.1 Bacteroidales bacterium
AAAACCTGTAAATTGTTGTATGGCTGTAGGTATCTCCCGGCTTCAGCAACGTTGAGGGAAACCCCGGCTTGTTGGGAGAGTCCGGAAAATGCTGTGCTTCAAGGCATATCCCCCAGTGCCTGTCATACACTATGTTATCCTTGCCCCTGATACTGCCATCAAGGAAATTCCCCGTGTAAACCTGTAATCCGGGCTGTGTTGTATATAACTCAACGGTTCTGCCGCTCACGGGCTCGTACAGTAAGGCATCCGGGCTGTTATTTTTATCCGGGCCGGCAATTCCGCCCTGATCATCCTTGTCAAGCACATAATTGTTGTCATAACCACCACTAATCAGGGATATATCCTTCCCGACCGGTTTAATTTTCCTGAAATCCAGGGGCGTTCCTTCAACCCCGGCCAATTCACCGGTCGGGATAAGCTGATCATCTGTTGCTGTGTACCTGGAAGCGTTTACCATCAGCTCATGACCCAGGACCGCTTCTTTTCCCCCGCTAAGGTTATAATAGCCGTGATGAGAAAGATTCACGTGAGTTGGTCTGTCAGTCTTTACGTTATACCTGATTACCAGTTCATCTTTGTCTGTCAGTGAATATCCCACAACCACCGACAGGTTGCCCGGATATCCTTCGGAGCCGTGGGGACTGAGACAGGAGAGAACAAGCGAGGGGCAGGAATTATTTTCATCTGTACTGCATTCCCAGACAATCTTGTCAAATCCCCGGTTGCCCCCGTGCAGCTGGTTCTTCCCCTCGTTTGCAGATAACCTGTAAAGCTCACCATCAATTTCAAAAGCTGCATTGCCGATACGGTTGGCATATCTTCCCACAAGCGCACCAAAATAGGGATGCCCGCCAAGATACCCTTCAAGATTATCAAATCCAAGTACAACATCGGCAAATTGACCTTGCCTGTCGGGTACCAACAGGGAGGTGACAATTCCGCCGAAATTTGTAATTTTGACAACAATACCGTTATTGTTGCGCATTGTAAATATATATACTTTCTCACCTGCAGGGGTATAACCAAATAATTCTCCGGACAATTCCATACTTTAAGAAATAAGTGTTCGATAATTATTAAACCTTGATCATTACTTCAAAAATAACTTATTTTTGCAATCCGGCGGTTTTGCCACAACAAAATACAGTATGGCTTTTTCAATTATATCTGATTTCGTGCCAACCGGAGATCAGCCTGAGGCGATCAGGCAGCTTGAAGCGGGCCTGGTTGCAGGCGAGAAGTTTCAGACTCTTCTTGGTGTAACAGGTTCGGGAAAAACATTTACTATTGCCAACGTCATTGAAAAAGTTCAGCGGCCCACACTTGTACTGAGCCACAACAAGACCCTTGCCGCTCAGCTCTACAGTGAATTCAGGGAATTTTTCCCGGATAATGCAGTCGAATATTTTGTTTCCTACTATGACTATTACCAGCCTGAAGCCTATCTTCCGGTAACGGACACCTATATAGAGAAAGACCTCTCAATAAATGATGAGATCGAAAAACTCAGGTTAAGCACCACATCATCACTTCTCTCAGGCCGCCGGGATGTAATAGTCGTATCCTCCGTATCCTGTCTTTATGGTATCGGAAATCCCGATGATTTCCACAGCAATACCATAAAGCTGGAAAAAACACAGCAAATTAACCGTAATCAGTTGTTGCGGGGACTGGTGGACAGTTTGTATTCGCGAAGTGAAACAGAATTCCGTCATGGAAATTTCAGGGTAAAGGGAGATACGGTAGACATATTCCTTGCATACGGAGATACTGCATACCGTATCGTTTTCTGGGGAGACGAAATCGAGGAGATAAGCAGCCTGGATCCTTTAACCGGCAAGATCACAGGGCATTTGGACAAGGTGGTGATCTACCCGGCAAATATATTTGTAACCACAAGGGATAGGATGAACCAGGCAATAAAAAGCATACAGGATGATATGGTTCAGCAGGTACATTTCTTTCTTGACCAGGGCAAAACGCCTGAAGCAGAAAGACTTCAGCAAAAAGTGGAATATGACCTTGAAATGATTAAAGAACTTGGATATTGCTCAGGCATAGAAAACTATTCCAGGTACTTTGATGGCAGGACTGCTGGAACGAGGCCATTTTGCCTTCTTGACTATTTTCCGGAAGATTTCCTTACGGTTGTAGATGAGAGCCATGTTACACTTCCCCAGATCCGCGCAATGTACGGCGGTGATTATTCCAGGAAAAAGACACTGGTGGATTTTGGATTCCGGCTTCCCGCTGCAATAGATAACCGTCCGCTGAAATTTGAAGAGTTTGAGGATATTACGGGTCAGCAGATATTTGTCAGCGCCACCCCGGGAGATTATGAACTGGAGAAGTGCGGGGGTATTATTGTAGAACAAATAATCCGGCCAACAGGTCTTCCCGAACCTAAAATAGAGGTTAGGAAAAGCCATAACCAGATTGATGACCTTATAAGTGAGATCAATCTGAGGGCTGCGGGAAATGAAAGGGTCCTTGTTACCACACTTACCAAACGAATGGCAGAGGAACTAAGCAAATACCTTATCCGGATGGAGATAAACTGCAGGTATATTCATTCTGACATAGATACACTGGAAAGGGTGGAGATAATGGAAGGACTCAGGAACGGGGAGTTTGACGTGCTGATTGGTGTGAACCTGCTCAGGGAGGGACTGGATCTTCCTGAGGTATCCCTCGTAGCCATTCTGGATGCCGATAAAGAAGGCTTTCTGAGGTCAGCGAGGTCGCTGACCCAGACTGCAGGCCGGGCAGCAAGAAATATCAACGGCATGGTCATAATGTATGCTGATACAGTAACCAGATCGATGAAACAAAGCATAGATGACACCTCCAGACGCCGGGAAAAGCAACTGGCATATAACAGGGAAAACAATATAATCCCAACCCAGATAGTGAGATCCAGGCGTTCGCCCATGATTAAGCCCAAAACCTACACGGAGCCTGAATATATCAATATAGCTGCGGACCCTGTGGTGAAATTTATGACTGCAGATGCGCTGGAAAAAGCAATGAAAAAAACAAGGGCAGCCATGGAAAAAGCCGCTTCTGAACTGGATTTCATGACTGCAGCCCGGTACAGGGATGAACTTTATGAACTTCAAAAACTTTATAAAAAAGAAAAAATCAAAAACAGATAATAAACGCATTTTTATCCAAAAGTTTTTTTTTAAAAAATTAATTTGTAGTTTAGTGTACTGAATATGGTTAAAAAAGCAGGCTCTGCTGAAAAATGATCAATGGCAATTAAACCTTGTTATATAAATATCTGAGTATGGAAAAACTTATTATCGAGGGTGAAAAAAAGACACCATTTATAAATTTTGATCCTGATAAAAAAGAGCTACGTTTAGAAGGCCGTTCCATCCCTGAAGATACCATAAGGTTTTATGAACCAATACTGAAATGGATTGAAAACTATGTGGAGTCCGAAAGATCCGACACTACCAGCCTGCACATTAACCTTGAATATTTCAACACCAGTACCTCCAGGTACCTTTTTGGCATTTTCAAGATCCTTGAAGCATATCATATAAAAGGAAACCCCATCCTGATTCACTGGTACTATGAAAAAGATGATTTCGAGATGCTTGAATCCGGAGAAGACTATGCAT
>SLOS01000211.1 GCA_007132365.1 Bacteroidales bacterium
GATATAATACTGCTTGATACCTTCAATACTTTCGGATTGCCAACATCCACAACCGTTTCAATTATATTTGAGTTGCTCGGAGCAGCAGTTGCCGTTTCTCTTTACAAGATCTATTCATCTCCGGAAAGTGTTCAGGATCTCAGCAATTACATCAATTCAGGCAAGGCACTGGCCATAATTTCCGGCATATTGCTCTCTGTTGTCATTGCATTTACCGTGGGAGCCATCGTGCAGTTTATATCACGGATCATGTTCTCTTTCAATTTTGAGCGCAACCTCCCGTATTTTGGAGCTGTATGGGGAAGTTTTGCAATAACTTCCATAATATACTTTATCCTGGTAAAGGGAGCAAGCGGGGCTTCATTTATGACAACAGGTGCTGTAAACTGGATAGAAAACAATGCTCTTACTTTACTGCTATACTGTTTTGTTGTATTTGCCGTTTTAGCTCAGGTACTTATAACTCTCTTCAAGGTAAATATATTCAGGATCATTGTGTTTATAGGTACCTTTTCGCTTGCAATGGCTTTTGCCGGAAACGACCTTGTTAACTTTATCGGAGTTCCCCTTGCCGGATTCGAATCATATAAACTTTTTGTGAGTGACCCCTTGATTAATCCGGAAGCCTATACCATGGAATCATTGCTTCAGCCGGTACAAACACCAACCGGTTTTTTACTTGCCGCAGGGGTAATAATGGTACTTGCTTTGTTTTTTTCGAAAAAAGCAAGGTCGGTTACAAAAACAGAAGTTGACCTGGCAAGGCAGTCAGAGGGATCAGAACGTTTTTCCTCCTCATTGTTTGCTCGCACCCTGGTACGAAAATCCATTGAGTTAAGCAGGTTTGTCCGACGAACTTTGCCCGCCGGATTGATGAATGCGGTCGACAGGAGATTTGATACAACTCTCTATAAGAGAAGGAAAAGGATGAAAAAAGACAACTCCTCATTTGACCAGGTAAGAGCATCTGTAAACATGTTTGTGGCAAGTATATTGATAGCCCTTGCAACCTCTCTTAAACTGCCACTTTCAACAACATATGTTACTTTTATGGTGGCTATGGGAACGTCACTGTCTGACGGAGCATGGGGCCGCGAAAGTGCTGTTTACAGGATAACAGGTGTAATAACGGTAATCGGAGGATGGTTCTTCACTGCCTTTACAGCTTTCACCGTGGCATTCCTTCTTGCGCTTTTTATCAGCTGGGGCGGGCTTCCTGCAACAATAACGGCAATAGCCGTAGCTGTAATATATGTGATCAGAACTTATTATATACACCGTAAACGCAGTCTGAATGAGAAGGCAGATGAGGAAAAAGAGGAAAAGGAATGGAACGGAGATAATATTATGGAGGAATGCAAATCAAATATTACCAGCACTGTTATCTTTGTTTCCAAGCTGTACTATTTAGTTATCCACAGCCTGATCAGGGAGGACAGAAAAGGTCTTAAAAAGGTAATAAAGCGGATATCTGAGCTTAATACCGAAACAAAGAATTTGAAGAAACAGGTATACCCCACCCTCAAAAAACTGGAGGAGGACTTCATAGAGACGGGTCATTATTATGTCCAGACCCTTGATTATTTAAGAGAGATAGCACATTGTCTTTCTTTCCTGTCCGAACCTGTCTACGAACATCTTGACAATAATCACCCTCCCCTGATTCCGGAACAGGCAAAGGATATTAAACAGTTGAATGAAGAAATTGCTGAATTGAACAATTACATACTGAATATTCTGAAAAAAGATAAATACATTGAGCTTGAAGTAATTATTAAAAGGCAGGCGGCAATTCTGAATAACCTGAACAGGATAAAGAAAAAGCAGATCAAACTGATTAAATCGGAGGCAATCGGAACACGGAACAGCATGCTTGTCCTTGGACTGCTGGCTGAAACAAAAAACCTGCTGCTATATACCGTAAACATGATAAAGGCTCACAGGGATTTTGTAATCCAAAACAACCTGCAGCCGGTTATAACATGGCTGTTTTGAACCTGCCGGGATAATCCTGGCAGTCAGGAGCTGACATATTTGTAACCTACCCCTTTAATAGTTTTTATTTTCTTCTCACCGATTTTTTCACGCAGCTTCCGGATGTGTACATCAATGGTTCTGTCACCCACTATCACATCATCTCCCCATACCCGGCTGAATATTTCATCTCTGGTAAATACTTTTTCGGGTTTTGATATCAGTAGTTTAAGTAGTTCAAATTCCTTTTTGGGCAATACTATTTCAACCCCATCCTTAACAATAAGAAACCTCTCCTGGTCAATGATAAGATCTGGCAGTTCAATAATGGGTATATCTTCCTTCATTTCCTGATCATCCTTTCTCCTGATCCTTTTAAGCAGGGCAGATATCCTGCTGATAAGAACTTTCGGTTTTATGGGTTTGGTCAGATAGTCATCTGCCCCTGCATCAAAGCCGGCAATCTGGGAATAGTCCTCCCCCCGTGCCGTAAGAAAAACAATAAGTGTCTGATCGAGCGACCTGTTTTTTCGCAGTTCCTCACAGGTTTCAATTCCATCCATTTCAGGCATCATGACGTCCAGCAATATTAAATGTGGATTGACTTCATCAGCCATATCAATTGCGTTCCGCCCGTTCCGGGCTTTATATATCTCATAACCTGCCCTCTGGAGATTGTATCCCATGAATTCAAGAATATCCCTTTCATCATCGACAAGGAGTATCCGATATGGATCCTTTTGCATTAACCCAATATTATTCAGACATATAAAATTTAAAGTTAATTAAAAATTATACAGGCTGTGTTAATTAATCATTAATTATTGCACAAGCGGCTGAATTAAACCTAAAAATCAGATAATCAGTTTAAAGGCTTCAATTATGTTAAATATTGATTATTCTTCAATACCAAATATCTAATGAACAGATAATGTTAATCTAATGATATGGTAATTTTTACCTGATAGATTTGCATTAAAATAAAAAGGTATCATCCTATGCTTAAAAAGATTTACCTGAGGTTATTTGTAATCAGTTTTATCAGCCTTATCTCAGGCCTGGCAAGTGCCCAGCATGGTAATATCAGCGGTACTGTATCGGATAAAAACACGGGTGAAACAATCGTTGGTGCATCAGTGGTAATTGAGGGTACCCTGACAGGTACCGCCGCGAATCTGGACGGTGATTTTATTCTCAGAAATGTACCTGCAGGCAGCCATAACATACAGGTTTCATTTATCTCATATGAACCTGTCATAATAGAAAACATTATCGTTGAGGCAGGCAGGACCACTTTTGTTGATGTTGCACTTGAGGAGGCGGTCCTGACAATAGAGGGGGTTGAAATAACGGCAAGACGTGTTACTCATACCGAGATGTCAGTCATTTCAGCAATCAGGGCAGCCAATGTGGTTGCAAGCGGTATCTCAGCTCAGCAGATCAGCAGGTCGCAGGACAGCGATGCGGCAGCAGTTGTCAAAAGGATCCCTGGTGTTACCCTGGTTGACGACAGGTTTATAATGGTTCGCGGACTGAGTGAGAGATACAATGCAACCCTGCTTCACGGCATGTATGCTCCCAGCATGGAAGCTGATATCAGGTCATTCTCCTTCGATATAATACC
>SLOS01000394.1 GCA_007132365.1 Bacteroidales bacterium
ACGTCCTTATATACAAGATCTCTGAACACGGGTCTTATTGATCTTTCATGACAAACATCGACAGGTATCGAAAAATGATTGCTGATCGTCTCTTGCAGTTTAACTCTTTTATCAAAGATATTCTCAGTTCCGGGGGGCATATCAATAATAATATCAATATCGCTGTTTTCGGTTTGCTCATCACGTGCATAAGAGCCAAAAACACCAATTTTCACTACACTAAATTGGTTTCTAAACAACTTTTTGTTGTTTTTTAAATAAGTTAAAATATCTTGTTTTTCGGGCATTACAAATTGCTATATATTAGGCAATGATAGTGTATATTAAAATGAATTTTGCGTTGATGATTTTCTGCAATTTACAAATATTTAATGGAAATATTCTATTTCAGTAAGCCTTGCCAGAGAAGCTGGATTTTCCCCTGCAGCCTGGCCCCTCGCTAAATTAACCCACCGGGTTAATTCCTGACGGAAATTAATACTTATCTTGATTCTATTCAGAAAGTATTCTATACAATTCAAGGTTTAGGTAATAATGATGGCCTGACATTTCTTTCTTTTCAAGCACTTGGATATCACACAACTTATTCAAATAATCTCTGGCAGTATTTTCTGCATATAATTTAGAATCGGTAAGGTGTTTTACTTTGGTAAAAGGTTGAGTAAATATAACTCCAATCAAATCGTCGGGATTTCGTAGTTTTGGATCTTCTTTCTTTATATGTTCCAGAATTGCATCTTTTGAAGAAACAATATCATTGATCTTATTGAAGGTTTGCCTGGATGTGTTCTCAATAGCTCTCAACATAAATAATATCCAATTCTTCCAATCTCCTCTTTGTGATACACCCATTAGCCCTGAATAGTAATCATTTTTATGATCTAGAATATATCTGCTTAGAAATAAAATTGGAACATCTAACAATCCTTTGTTCGTCAAATAATGAATATTAAATACTCTTCCTGTCCTACCGTTTCCATCTCTAAATGGGTGAATGGCCTCAAATTGAAAATGGGCAATAGCCATTTTTAATAAGAAATCTGTTTTATACTGCTCATCATCATTCACGAAGTTTACCAGATTTTCCAATAGGTCTTGAATTACTGCCTGGTTTCTTGGTGGAGTATAAATTACCTGACCCGCATTTGGGCCAGTGCCACCTTGCTTTATAGTTAATTGAACAAAACTGGGCCGAATCGTATCTGTTGTTTGCTTTATTTCTTGAAATATATTAATAAAGTATTGCTGATCAAACTCTTTTCTGGTTTGTAAATAGCTGTAGCCAGACCAAAGAGCTTCTCTATATCTTAATACCTCTTTTGAAGCGCCATTAGATTCAGTGTTTTTATCACTAAACGCTTTATACAACTCATCATCAGTAGTAAATATATTTTCGATCTCACTTGAAATTTTAGCTTCTTGCAGGCTAATTGTATTAATTAGCAGACCTTGATTTGGAATTACTGCGCTACGTCCATGTAGTTTTCCTAACGCAGCCTTTGCATCTCCAAGCTTTCGTAATATATCTACTGTATCGTGTAGCTCTTCTTTAATTGGCAAGGGTGGAAGGTTATTCCAAGGCTCATTTCTATTTGGATTTATGGAATATAATAACTCTGGCATGGTTCAAAAATTATTAGGTGTCCTTATTTTCTGCTCAAAATTACGAATTTTTACCAAACAAACATTAAAATAAAGAAAAAATAATGTTTGCTCAGATTTTGACCTTAAAAACAGGTTCAGTATATTGCCAAACATTAAAATAAAGAAAAAATAATGTTTGCTCAGATTTTGACCTCGCTAAATTAACCCACCGGGTTAATTCTTGACGCTCGGTCCGGTTCGAGCCAGTTTTTGACGGATATAATCTTTAAAGAACAAGACTTTTTTCGTTTCAGGCGGGTCAAATACAAGTTTTTCAAAATCACGAGATTTTATCCCGAAATCAACTTTTTCACAGGTTTCAAGAATCCTTTCGTATAACTGTGTATGATTAGTAATACCGAATTTCTCGGCCAAGTACCCCAAATCCGGCTCTGTAATACCCGACAGGAAGATAAAATCATAATAATCCCTGCCTTTCCCTCTTTCCATAACAGCCCCTGTTTTCATGGATAGAAGAATAGCCGGAGAAGGAGAGAATATCTGTGTAAAGACATTAAATTTCTGAATAATGGGCTTCGTTGATTTGTATGCATAGTTATGCGGTTCGCATTCGATCTTGATAAGAAGTTTTTTCTCCCGGTGGCCTGTCAATCCCAATTCAAACATCAATCCCGGAAAAGTAATGTTTCGCCTGAAAGCTTCTAATTTTTGATCCTTTTCCTTGTCTTCGGCCTCAACTTTAATTCCTTCTTGCTTAAGTCTGTCAATTACTTTGTCGGTTAAACTTAAGAATTCATCTCTGGACAAATTGAAACAATCAAAATCAATATCTTCGCTGAAACGCTGAATATGATGAAGAATTCGGAGATTGGTTCCTCCAATAAAACTTAGCTTTGAAGCATGTTCTGAAGAAAAAATAATATCCAGCATCTTGTAATGGAAATACTCCTTCAGCAGGTATTCAAAATAGGAAGGATTTTTTCGAAGACGTTCTGCAAAAAAGGATTTAATTTCATCGAAGCTTATCATAAGCCATAGGTTTTAGTCATTAAGCTAATCCTGTGCTCCAGGGCCCTGCTTTCAAATCTCGCAAGGAACTGGTAGAACTCATTATTTAGTATTTTTAGTAATTCTGTTTCATTCATTCTCAGGTATTCCATGTCTTTCTCAGTATCGTAGAAGCTATTGATATAGAAGAAATCAAGAATAGCTTTCTGTGGGGTGGCAACCATGATCTTTCTGTTATTTCCACGCTCACCCATGTGGGCATCCACATTTTCAAGTACGTAACCAAAACCAAATATTTCAGGTTTAATCCGATGATAATCGAAAGCTCCCAATGGTGTGGAGAATTTGTTGGTCTTCAGGGTGGTAACAGATGTGGTTGTGGTTATCATTTCCGGGATCAGGTTGTACCAGGAAAGTGCAGAATGCAGACTGACGCAGGAGGGTGCGTAAATAAGATTCGCGGCAAGCCACTCGATGTTCTCGTTAATTTCAGTATCGTTAAAGGCGTACCATCTGTTTCTCAGTTTTACAATGTATCCTTTCTTTTGCCAGTGCACCAGGTTCATCAGGTTCATGGATGGAAACTGCTTTTTCACATCCCTCACTGAAAACACCCTGAAAGGATACATTTTGCTCCGGAATTCAAACCACATACATTTCTGTTTATATACAAAAATATATAAAAACAGAAATAAAAGCAAATAGAAATCATTAAGTCGGCCACCCCTGCAACCCGGCCCCCTGCAAAATTAGCCCACAGTATTTGTTTTAATGCCCGTTCCGTATCGGACCCTGGTGGTCATTCCATTATTTCAGGTAATTGCGGTTTCTTACAGGTAAATGGAAATACTTTCTTTACACAATTTGATTCGTACCCCTTAATAGTTGGTGAAAAAAAGTATAATTCAATTGAAGGCTTGATGTTAGGATGATATAAAGACGTGAAGGGCAATATAATAAGACTTTAGGGTTGCATAATATAT
>SLOS01000085.1 GCA_007132365.1 Bacteroidales bacterium
TGGTTATCAGGGATAATTGTTCCGGATTTGACGATTACAAAAATCAGATCATGAAGGAGGATGCCGATGACCTTCTTGAATCCTCTGGTTTCTGCTGCAGGGAATGCTTTGAAGAATTTGCCGATCGCTTCAATAACGAGATGAATGCCATACTGCTGTTTTCTGAGAAGGAGGTGTCGCCGGATACTGCCGCCGAGCTGCTGAACCTTGCGATCATAACAGGCAAACCTGGAAAAACATCAACGGGCATTATTGCTTTAAAAGAGAAGAACAACTCACAGGGACTGTCTGATATGGGAATGTTTGCAGATATACTTCCGGGAGGAGCAGTTACAGATGACAGCCTGATGTCTGATCATCTGATGAAGTTATGGGAGATAGATGAGATGCCTGCTCCGGCTGCCGGGGATCATATTGAAATGCTGGAGTCGGCTGCTGTGAAAAATATGTTCATTTTCGGCGAGGATCCGGTGGGTTGTGCGGTGGATAAGGAGTTGGTGGCAAAATGGTTCAGGAATGCAGATTTTGTTATGGTTCAGGACTTTTTTATGAGCGAAACTGCTTCTGCTGCTGATCTTATCATGCCTGCATCACTGCCTTTTGAAACAGGGGGAACATACAGCAATACAGGTAAAGTAATACAGCAGTATGAGAAGTATTTTCATCCGGCTGTTGAGTATCCGGGATACTGTCAACTGATTGCCCTGCTTAAATTATTCGGGAAGGAAAAAAGCAACAGCCTGGATGATGTAAGGATGGAGATATTCTCTGTTCTTTCCCTTGCCGGGAAACACAAAAATCATCAACTAAGAATAACCGGAGGGGATAAATACATGAGGATGTTCAATCACGGATGCGATCATATTGTAATGCGCTTTGACAGTGAGTTTGAAGCATCTTTTAATAGAGATAGAAATAGTTGACATTGACAGGGATAATGATTATTTTTACATAAAATAAAAAAGCCATGCAAAAGTTCACCTCTGTTGATGATATACTTGATTTTGCAATCGGCCTGGAGCAGGATGCGGTTGATTTCTATAAAGAGCTGGCAAAAAACTCGAGGACTCCTGATATGAAACAGGTGTTTGAGCAGTTTGCACGGGAGGAGATAGGTCATAAGGCCCGTCTGACAGAGGTGAAAGAGAAAGGGCTTTATGAGATGGAGCCTGAAGTGATAACTGACCTGCAGATTGCCGATTATCTTGTAAGCATTAAGCCATCTCCTGACATGAGTTACCGGGATGCCCTCATCCTGGCGATGAAGAGGGAAAAGTCAGCCTTCAAGCTCTATATGGACCTTTCCGGGCGGGCCCCAAACCAGGAGATGAAATCCCTTTTCCTTTCCCTCGCCATTGAGGAATCAAAGCATAAACTGCGTTTTGAGCTGGAATATGATGAATATATTCTCAGGGAAAATTAAGAAACATCATAAAAATGATTCCTCTTTTATATTACTTTCATAATTTTGTTGCGTTTTATTTGTTCACCGGCCTGAATTTATAATAATATTATTATATGTGCATGAGGTTTTTTATAGTTTTGATCCTGTTCACAGCCACATCCTTTTACGTTCATTCACAGACGGAACCTGTTGAGGTTGTCAGGTCTGAAGATAAAGTAGTTATAGGCGGTACGGTATATTATATCCATATTGTGAAGCCCGGTCAGACATGGTATTCCATCAGCCGGGTCTACAATGTGCCGCAAAAGGATATCCTTCTGGAAAACCCACATGCCTATATCGGGCTCCAACCCGGACAGGCCCTTAAGATACCGGTAATGCCGGAGGTGGAAGATGAGGATTTACTTCCTGACATCCCCTCAGGAGATTATATTTTACATACTGTAGAGCAGGGCCAGACACTTTTTTTTCTCTCTCAAACCTATAATGTTGATCAGGATGAAATTATACAATTGAACCCTGGAGTGCAGGAAGGGTTGCAGACAGGCCAGGTGGTAAAGATTCCTTCCCGGAAGATTCACGTTCCACGCGAGGGCTTTCCTGCCGAAGATGATAGTTATATACACCACAAAGTTGAAAGGGGGGAAACACTCTATTCTCTTTCACGAAAATATGAGGTGCCTGTAAGGGCCATCCGCAAGGCTAATGATAAGCTGATATGGGGCCTCAAATACGGGGAGTATATCAGAATACCCCGGGATGTGGAAGAGGATGTTGAAGAGATTGAGATACCGGACCTTCCGGTTGATGAAATTGTAAAAGAGCCCTGGCCATCGGACCTGCATGATGAAGAGACAATAATTGATGCAGAGTGCATTCAGTTTGATTACAGGGACTTTGACAGGCCGTTCAAGGTTGCACTTTTACTGCCGCTCTTTATTGACAGGAACTATCCGGTTGAGTTGCCCGATACAATAGATAAGGATCAGGCTGCTCTCTTATATCCCGATAATGTGCTATCCGTGAATGAATTGTACCATGGGACTATTCCTTTTCTTGAGTTTTATGAGGGTGCTCTGCTTGCAGTGGACTCGCTCGTCAGGACCGGTCTTTCCGTAAACCTGAGCGTTTATGATACCGAAAGAAATCCTCAAAAGGTAAGAGATATTATCTGGCAACCTGAATTCAGGAACAATGACCTTGTAATTGGCCCGGTTTACCCTGAAAATATGAGGATAGTCGCGGACTGGGCGAAGCACTACCGTGTGAACATCGTTTCCCCGCTTACTTCGAGGAGCGAGTTTCTTTCAGGCAACCCTTATCTTTTCCAGGTTACACCCTCTGCTTCGGTTGAGCTTGAGCAGGCTTCAATATTCATTACCAATTTCCCGTCCTCAAATTTTGTTTTACTTCATAAGGGTGACCTTTTTGAAAGGGATATGGTTGAATCATTCAAAAACAATATATTCAGGCATTTTTCCTATGGTTCCGAATTTGACAACCTGGTTTTCAAGGAGGTTATCTACAGGGATGCCACTACAAAAATTGAACAATCCCTGGTTTCCGGAGAGAAAAATATAGTTATTATACCCTCGTCAGACCAGGCCTTTGTGTCCGATGTACTTATGCGGCTTAACATACTTTCCCGCAGCTATGATATAACCATTTTCGGACTGAATGACTGGCAAAGATTTCCAAATATAGAAGTAGAATATCTGCACAATATGGAGCTGCATTTTGCTTCTCCCTTTTTCATAGATTATGATGATCCGAATGTTAGGAAATTTCTTGGCCGATTCAGGGAAAAATATAATACGGAGCCTTCACATTACGGATTCCAGGGGTATGACATTATGTTCTATTTTCTCCAGGCCATGAAGAATTTCGGTCCCGATTTCCGGGATTGTCTTCCTGTAATGCGGACCGAGCTTTTGCATTCAGATTATCTTTTCCGTAAGTCTGATTACCGGAACGGACTGGAGAATAATGGTATATCAATAGTGAAGTACGGCAAAGACATGAATATAAAGCGGCTCGGACTTAATGCCCGTACACCCTAGTGTCATGTCAACGCTATTTTAGCCGGCCCAAGCCTTGCTCTTTTTCCTCATCTCTGCAAAATAAAAACTTTACGTAGCTTAGGCTATGCGCAGTTTTTCTTTTCTTGACCTGAGAAA
>SLOS01000273.1 GCA_007132365.1 Bacteroidales bacterium
AAGGCTGCAGCGGCAAAAACAAACGGATCCGCAACCTGTATCCTGTATGCAAACATTTCAAGCCACCTGCCGGCAAAATACCAGGCAAGCACCCATGAAACAACATTTGCCAGGATGAGCCAAACTCCGAATTGTTTGAAAAAGATCAGGACAATTGATTTCTCACTGGCGCCGAACACTTTTCTTACACCGATCTCCTTGGTCTTGTTTTCAACCGTAAATGCAGAGAGGCCGTACATGCCCAGGGCAGCTATCAGGAAAGCAAGAAGGCTGAAAAAAGTGAATATGCGTCCCAGTTGGATCTCCGACCTGTAATGAAAATCATATTCATCAGACAGCAGTTTAAACTCAAAGGGATCACCGGGATTTATCTCATCCCAGGCATCCCTTATGTCTGCAATTATTAGATGGAAATTAACAGGTGATATATCAAGGGTCATGTACCTGGGATAACCCCTGAGAAGGTGAATTATCAGCGGTTCCACCAACTGGTGCATCGACTTGAAATGGAAGTCCCCCACAACCCCAATCACGTGATATGCCTCACTGTCCTCACCCCTTGGCCGGACAATTGTCATTCCCAACGGGTCGGTCCACCCGAATGTACGTACCGCTGTTTCGTTAACCAGCACTGCCATGGTATCAGTAGCAAAAGCCCCCTCAAAGTTCCTGCCCTGCAATATCCTGATATCCATCAGCCCGGCATAAGCCCGGTCACAATGAAAAAAATTGATTATAGACTCGTCGTCGCCCCCCCCGGGTTTGTAAACCGTACCGCTGAACTCTGTTCCAGGATACGATGTTGAGAAGCTGATACCGTTTACCCCGGGGATTCCCTGCAATTGGTGTTCTATTACCTCGTACCTGCTTCGCATATCCCTGGTTATCAGGTTTACGATAATCTTGTCATGCTTTTCAAAACCCAGGTCCTTACTGTTTATATAATTCAGCTGTTTCCAGACAAAGCCGGTACAGATCACCAGCGTTATTGAAATTATCATCTGGAAAACTATCAGTCCACTCCTCAGCCATGACCGGCCCGGCGATTCGGATTTGCCTCCCCTTATAGTCTTCACGGGATTCCATGCAGAAAGAACAAATGCAGGGTAGCTGCCTGCAGCCACTCCAACAAAGATTATAAACAGTGGAAACGTAAGCAGAACCCTGTGATTGGCCCCGCTGAAAAAAGACATTTCCAGGTTGGTTATATTATTGAAATAGGGAAGTCCGAGTTCAACCAACGGAATTGCCAGCAATGCCGCTATCAGTGAATATATTGTCGATTCGCCCAGAAACTGCCTTATAAGCTGTCCCCTTGTTGCGCCGGAAACTTTTCTTATCCCAACCTCCTTTGACCTGATCGATGCCTTTGCCGTCGAAAGGTTCATAAAGTTAATGCAGGCAAGCCCCAGAATGAAAACAGAAACTGCCAGAAATATATATACGCTTGCCTTGTTGCCCGGAGGGGATAGCTCGACAATCATATTGGAATCCAGGTGTATGGAGGTGACTGGCTGAAGGAAAGGCTCTATTGCAATCCCGTACTCCCTTGACTGCTCCCCGAACCTCTCTTCAAAAAGATCTGCAAGCCTGCCGAAAAATGATCCTTCTTCATAACTTTCGTTGACTCGGAAATAGGTAAAATATGACAGGCTGAGCCAATGGTCCATCGACCCCTGGCCCCGGATCTCATAAAGAGACATGAAAGGCACAACAGCACTGAACGTTATATGTGAATTGGAGGGAGGATTGGCGGCAATACCTGTAACGGTATAATCATGTGTGTTGTTAAGCCTGATAACCTCACCCACCGGGTTCTCATTGCCGAAATATTTGGTTGCAAGATCCCTTGTAATGACAATGCTGAAAGGGTCCCTCAGGACCCGGCCGGGATCTCCGGTCTCGAGTTCAAAACCGAAAAATGAAAAGAACGACGAATCGGCTTTTATTATCGACGGTTCAACATAATGCTCATTGTTAACTGACACATTGTTGTTTTCAGGAACATCGATCCTGACAACATCATCGACCCCGGGGAAGATCGCTTTCAACTCGGTGGCAAGTGGCGCCATGGCTACCGGTACATCCATGGAGGTGCCAAGCATCTCCGCCCTGAAGCCAATGCGGTAGATATCCTTATGACGAGGATGAAACCTGTCGTAGCTGAGTTCATGATCCACCCACATCAGGATAAGTATACTGCAGGCCATTCCAATTGCAAGCCCTGCAATATTGATTACCGAAAAAACCCCTCTTTTGGAGATATTCCGGATAGCTGTAATAATGTAGTTTCTGATCATTACCTGTTTTTTACCGGGAATACCGGCTTGTTAAATATAAGATTTGACAATATGACGTTAAACTTAGCTTCAAGTTACAAATTTCATAGTAAACTATTCGTCACGCAATGAATCTGCCGGATTGTGTCTTGCAACCCGAAGAGCCTGGCCTCCTACCGCTATTGCAGCTATAAGCAGCGCCACCATCCCCGACGCAACATAAACCAGTATTCCCTGATCAATTCTGTAAGGGAAATTCTCCAGCCACCTGCTCATTACCCACCAGGCAAGCGGCCATGCAAATATTATCGAAACCAGGACCCAACGTGCAAACTCCGAGGTCAGCATGAACACAATACCATACTCCCCGGCACCAAGGACCTTGCGAACGGCAATTTCCCTGGTACGGCGGCCTGCAACAAATACACTCAGTCCGTAAAGGCCCATACATGCTATAATCACTGCAATAAGAGCAAAATATCCAAAAAGACTGCTCAACCGGATCTCAGAAATATAGAGGTTATCGATCTCCCCGTCCAGGAAGGAGTACTCGAACGGAGTACCCGGAGATAACTCCTCCCATGCCTCCCTGACATGTTCTATCGCCCCTGCACTCCCACCAGGGGTAATTCTTATGTTCACCATTCGAAGGTTACGAGGCTGCCATCCAATGACCAGCGGACCCACAGGCTCATGCAGAGACCTGAAATGGAAATTTTCTACGACGCCAATTATCCTTACAGGTTGTGGGCCGCCGGCCATGAACTCTTTGCCGGCAGGATCATCAAACCCGAAATACCTTACAGCCTCCTCATTCAGAATGTAGGTGTATTCCTGGTCTGCCAGGCGGCCGGGATCAAAATTCCTGCCCGAAACCAGTTCAATGCCCATCAAATCGAAATATTCAGGATCAACCGGCAAATACCTGTGAGTCTTCCTTTCGCCATCGATCATCCATGTATTGAACCAGGTGACATACCCGGGATAGTTGTTTGACATGGATACTGATTCAATTGCTTCATGCATCAGCAGCCTGTCCCTGAATAAGTCGGAAGACCGGTATATATCACTGTTGGCCCTGACCAGTATCACATTTGCCTTGTCAAAACCAAGGTCTTTGCTTCTCATATAGCTTACCTGCCTGCTGACTATTACCGTTCCGGTAATAAGAACTATAGAGACTGTGAACTGAACCACAATAAGTGCCCTTCTGAAACGCAGGGAGCCATATCCTCCGCTACCCCCCCCTCTCACAACAGCACCGGCACCAAGCGAAGCAAG
>SLOS01000320.1 GCA_007132365.1 Bacteroidales bacterium
CATGTAGAATCGACCGCAGGTCAATAAAGCATGGATGATCCATGGATTGAAAAGCAAAATATCCGGATCATGAATTTGTAACACATTGTTAAACAAATTGCTGACTATACTTTATACGAATAAATTTTCGCAATTATTTCTCCTGTAAAAAAGCCAAAATTTTGTCAATAATAGGTAATTACCGGGAAAATCGAAAAAAATGGAAATACTCAATCTCATACTCATAACACTTGTTCTAGTGATTCTGGCCGTTGGAGCACTCTCGGTTAGGCTGTTTTTTGTCAGGGACGGGAAATTTTCAGGTGGTTCATGCAGAAGCACTCCCGAACTTGACAGCAGGGGTATCACTTGCGGATGCGGCAGCCGGGAGCCCTGCGGTCAAGTACCAGAAGGGGATTCCCCCGAAAGGTGAAGCGAAAGGAAATTTCTACCTCCTTATCATATGTTGAACTCCCGGAGTTTGTGCAACTGCTGAGACTCCGTTTAGGTCGTATATGAAATAGGCTTCCAGGTCAGGATTGCTCTCTGCAAATTCCATACTTTTCTCCAGACCCATGACCATAAATGCTGTTGCAAATGCATCAGCATCCATTGCCGTGGGAGCTATTACAGTTGCACTCAGCAGATTATGCTGTACTGGATAACCCGTCGAAGGATCTATGGTATGCGCAAACCTTTGTCCGTCCTCAATATAGAACCTGCGGTAATTACCCGAGGTTGCCAATGCCACACCGGTGAGATGAAGCACCTCCTGAAGCTCCCTTGATATTGCAGCGGGATCATCAACGGGCTTGTCCACGCCTATGCGCCATAGCTGGCTGTTCCTGTTCCTGCCCCTGAGCCGGATCTCCCCTCCTACCTCTATCATATAGTCGGTGACACCCTTCCTTTCAAAAAAATCTGCAACCACATCAACAGTATAACCTTTGGCAATGGCATTCATATCAAGCATCATTCCCCTCTGATCCTTAAGTATGGTGCGGTTCTCAAGGCGAACCTTCTCCCAGCCTGTCAGATTCCGGAGACTGTCAATCAACCTGGGAGTAATATTCTCCCTTTCGGTGAAACCAAAACCCCATGCATTCACAAGTGGTCCGACTGTTATATCGAAAGCTCCCTGCGTCATAGCAGAGATTTCCCTTGCACGGTTAAATACGGCAATAAAGTAATCATCAGCCTCAACATCATCCTCACCTCTGTTTATTGCCGAAATGACCGATTCCGGGTTATAAACCGACATTGACAAGTCTATCTCCCTAAATATTTCTTTGATATACGGGTGATAATCAATTGAATCAGGAGAGTTATAAGCTATGTGGTAACTGGTTCCCTGTGTGAAGCCCTCAAGGTAAAGGAACAACCTTTCCTGTTCCGTGCTGCAGGAATTTAAAATAAACAGGGGAAGCAAAAGCAGAAAAACCGGTCTGATCATCATCCTCCAAAATCATCTAAGTCAACCATTTCGTCAGGCACTCCTAGGTCATAGAGCATCTTGAGCACCGCATCATTCATCATAGGCGGTCCGCAAAGATAATACTCTATTTCATCAGGATCTTCATGTTTCCCGAGATAATTGTCATAAGCAACCTGATGTATAAACCCGGTATAACCGGTCCAGTTATCCTCGGGTTTTGGTTCGGAGAGTGCGATATTAAATTTGAAGTTTGGGAATTCTTTTTCTATCTTCCTGAAATCATCCTCATAGAACACCTCCCGCAATGAACGGGCACCGTACCAGTAGGAGACTTTTCTGCTGGTCTTCTCAGTATGGAAAAGATGGAAAAGATGTGAACGCAAAGGGGCCATTCCGGCACCACCGCCAATATATACCATCTCATTATCAGATTCCTTGATAAAGAAATCGCCATAAGGCCCGGAAATAGTAACTTTATCTCCTGGTTTTCTCGAAAATATGTATGAGGAGCAGACACCCGGGTTAACATTCATAAAGGCTCCCCTGGCCCTGTCCCATGGCGGCGTGGCAATCCTGATATTGAGCATTATGATGTTACCCTCGGCGGGATGGTTTGCCATTGAATATGCTCGGTAGGCAGGCTCGGGGTTCTTCATTTTAAGATCCCACATATTGAACTGGTCCCATTCATCACGAAACTGTTCTTCTACTTCAATATCCTTGAAATCTACCTCTGTTTTGGGTACATCAATCTGTATGTATCCGCCCGATACAAAATCCATATCTTCCCCTTCCGGCAGCCTGACGACAAACTCCTTGATGAATGTTGCGACATTATGGTTGCTGACCACTTCACACTCCCATTTTTTAATACCCATAACCTCTTCCGGAACCCGTATCTTCATATCCTCCTTTATCTTGACCTGGCAGCCAAGCCTCCACAACTCCTGTTGTTCGCGTCTTGTAAAAAAATCCTTCTCCGTAGGGAGTATTGTGCCCCCTCCTTCAAGAACCTGGCATTTGCACATTGCACAGGTGCCTCCGCCACCGCAGGCGGAAGGGAGATAGATCTCGTTTTCAGAGAGAGTGGTCAGGATAGTTGATCCGGGCTCAATGGTAAGCTCCTTTTCATCGTTAATGGTAAGTTTCACCTCTCCGGATGGTGTTAGTTTTGACTTTGCAAAGAGCAAAACTGACACAAGGGTCAGGATAACCGTAAAAAACACAACTATGCTTATTATAACAATCAACCCCTGTGATACTAAAAAGATCATATTGCTTTACTTTACTGAATTTTATATTTATACATCCTTTTCTAGAGTTTTATTCCCATAAAACTCATAAAGGCAATTCCCATCAGGCCGGTCACGATAAACGTAATCCCCAGTCCCCGCAAAGGCCCGGGCACATTTGAATATCTTATTTTCTCACGTATGGCGGCGATACCAACAATAGCAAGATAAAATCCCACACCTGAACCGAGTCCGAATGACGTGGCTTCGGCAATATTTGCGTATTCCCTTTCCTGCATAAACAGGGAGCCCCCCAGTATTGCACAGTTTACGGCAATAAGAGGCAGGAAAATACCCAGTGAGGAGTGAAGGGTGGGTGCAAATTTCTCAACTATCATTTCAACCAGCTGGACCATTGACGCGATTACCGCTATGAACATGATGAAGCTGAGAAAACTCAGATCAACAGCAGCAAACCCTTCTCCAAGCCATGCCATGGAACCGGCACTTAAAAAGTAATTTTCAATAAGATAATTTACCGGAACTGTGATCCCAAGAACAAAAACTACAGCTATTCCCAATCCGTTGGCCGTGCTGACGGTACGTGATACCGCCAGATATGAACACATTCCAAGGAAATAGGCAAACACCATGTTATCGATAAACACCGACCTGACAAATATATTGATCAATCCTTCCATATCAAAAGATTTTTAATTTGATTCAATAAGTTTTCTGTTCCTGGCCCTCTGGACCCAAATAATAATTCCAACGGTTATAAGTGCCATGGGCGGAAGAATCATAAAACCGTTATTCTCATAACCCAGGTTATAAAACCCAAGAGTTTCAATTACAGGATAGCCCCAAAGTGTTCCTGAACCAAGCAGTTCCCTGAAAAAAGCAACCACTATCAGAATCCACCCGTAACCGGCTGCATTGCCAACACCATCAAGAAATGAGGGCCAGGTTTTATTGCCAAGGGCAAAAGCTTCAAGGCGACCCATAATGATACAGTTGGTAATAATCAGTCCCACGAAAACCGATAGCTGCCGGCTGACATCGTAAAAAAAGGCTTTCAGAACCTGGTCCACTAAAATTACCAGTGAAGCTATCACTACAAGCTGCACTATGATCCGGATCCTGGGAGGTATGGTTTTCCTCAGAAGCGAAATTATCACATTGGCTGCACCCATAACGGCAACAACAGCAACTGCAAGAACAACAGCCGGTTCAAGCATTACAGTCACCGCCAGTGCCGAACATATTCCAAGTACCTGCACGGTAATCGGGTTTTCATCATTGAGGGGTGTGCTCAATAATTTTATATTCTTAGCTGAAAACAAAGGCTCTCTCTCTGATTTACTCATAATTCTGATTTTTTTGTTTCCTGAAATAATTTTCATAACTGCCAAGAACCTCTTCGAGCATCTCATCGACTCCCTGGCTGGTGATAGTGCCGCCTGATATACCGTCAACACGATGCTCATTCAGGGCAGCTGACCCTGGTTTAATTACATTTACCGAAACAAATTCTCCTGTTTCGTCAAAGATCTTCTTCCCCTTGAACTGGTTCTGAAAAGCGGGGGTATTTATTTCAGCTCCCAGGCCCGGTGTTTCACTGTCATGATCAAAAATAACACCGAAGATGGTATTGTAGTCCTCTTCAAGTGCCACATAACCATAAACAGGCCCCCATAGTCCCCGACCATGAACCGGGAAAATATACTTTTCCCTTCCTTCATCATCCCTTGAAACAAAAATCGGAAGATTCCTCTCTTCAAGAGGTTTTCTGAGCTCATCCCGCACGTTTACGGTAAAGGCATCAACATCATCCTGCCTCTCTCCGCGATAATTTATCACATAACTAGCCACTATATACCTGTCATACTCCTCTTCAACATAAGAATTCCTGTCAGGCGCCTTATTGACCAACTCTGCTTTTTCGACGGATCTGAGGATGTCGAGCTTCCTGGCTATCTCTATATTTAGCTCCTGGTATGGCTTCAGAACAGTCGCCACCACGGAAAGCAGCGCTGCAACAACTACAACCATTACCGAGGCATATAAAAATATATAGGTATTACTACTCTGCTTCATTGTACTTTGTTTAATATATTTGATCCTTCTGCCCTTTTAAGCCTGCGTTTAATATTTGCCTGCATAACATTGTGATCGATAAGCGGGGCAAAGACGTTCATAAACAGGATTGCAAGCATCATGCCTTCCGGGTAAGCCGGGTTTAATACCCTGATCAGGATTGCCAGAAAACCGACCAGAAAACCATAAATATACTTGCCCCTGTCAGTCTGCGATGCAGTGACCGGGTCAGTGGCCATAAATACCGCCCCAAAGGCAAAACCTCCCATTATAAGATGCTCCCATGCGGGAATCTCCATAAAGGGATTGACGGCAAATAGATTCAATATCAGCCCCATCATTAACCCTCCCACGAAAACAGAAGCCATAATCCTGATACTTCCGACTCCGGTAAACCACAAAATAGCAGCTCCGATAAGTATTGCAAGGGTAGATGTCTCTCCTATCGATCCCGGTATTGTACCAAGGAACATTTCCATAGAAGAAGGAATAGCCTCTGTATTGCCAAGGGAGGCATTTGCCAGTGGGGTTGCTCCGGAAAAACCGTCCACTATTCCTTCTCCCTTGAGAAGACCGCTGATCCATACAAAATCTCCCGACATATAAGTGGGATATGCAAAGAACAAAAAAGCCCTGGCTGTAAGTGCCGGATTGAGAATGTTCATACCGGTACCTCCAAAAACCTCCTTACCGATTATTACGGCAAAGATGGTGGCAACCGATACCATCCAGAGGGGAACATCGACAGGGACAATCAGCGGGATGAGCATTCCGGTCACAAGGAAGCCTTCATTGACCTCATGGTTCCGTATCTGGGCAAAAATAAACTCCACCGCAAGCCCGCTTGCATATGAAACAACTATTATTGGCAGAACTTTAACAAACCCGTGCAAAAAATTATCAAGGAAACCAGCTTCGGTGCCTGTCGCGATAAAATGCTGGTATCCGGTATTCCACATACCAAATAATAGTGCCGGCACCATAGCAATGACAACTATTATCATGGTCCTTTTCATGTCGATGCTGTCGCGTATATGTGCACCCCTGGTGGTTACCTTGTCCGGCACAAATAAAAAAGTCTCAAATGCATCAAAAGTGGAATGCAGCATTTCAAACCTCCCACCCTTCTGGAAATGAGGCTTTATCTTATCAATTTGTTTCCTGAGTAGCTTCACTTGTTGAATAATTAATTATAGTCAGCTTGTTTCCTTTATCATAAGTTCTATACCCTGGCGAATAATGGTCTGAACCTCTGTCTTTGAAGTACAGACATACTCACACAGGGCGAGATCTTCCTCCACAACCTCATAAATACCAAGATTTTCCATTTTATCAATATCCTCTACAATTATTGACTTGACAAGCTGCTGGGGAATAATATCCATCGGAAGGACCTTTTCATATTCACCTGTCATTACAAAAGCCCTTGGCCCACCGTTATAATTGGTATCGGAAACATATTCCCTGCCCGGCATCAACCATGAAAAAAACGCACGGGAAGCACTGAAACGGTCAAGCCCGGGTACCGCCCAACCCAAAAACCTGTGATGGTCGCCTTCCGGGATAACAGTGATCTGGGAATCATAAAAACCTATAAATCCTTTAGCGGGTATCCTTGTACCCGTAAGCACGTTTCCGCTTATATACCGCAGGTTCCCCTCTTTTATATTATCCCTGAGAATATTATCTACCGATGCCCCCATCATGGTCCGATAATAACGGGGATTAATGACCTCTGATCCTGTCAGTGCCACAATTCTCGAAAAATCAACCACTCCGTCAAGGAAAAGCCTTCCTATTACCAGCAGGTTTTGGGGACCGATATACCAGACGGCCCCATTTTTGTGAACCGGATCTATGTGGTGGATCTGCACACCCGGATTACCTGCCGGATGGGGTCCTGAAAAATAATTCAACTGGACACCTGAAACTTTTTTATAGACATCAACAACCGGATAATCGCCATTTACATTCAGATGGATTTTCCCGTCAGTAAGCCTCCTGAGTACATCAATACCCGCCTGGAACTCACTGGCCGAATCCTGCATGATAAAATCAAAGTCCGGCGCCAATGGTGCAGTATCAAATCCGGATATAAAAATGGATCGCGGCCTGCTATCAGGCTTTGGGATGATCCCATAGGGACGCTGCCGAAGCAGGGGCCAGAGTCCGCTCTTCAAAAGACGCCTGACAATTTCCTCCCGGTCTGTTTTACCGGGATCTGCCTTACCAAAATCCTCGTATTCAATTTTTTCACCAGCCTTAATGACAACCTCAAGTATTTTTCTCCGCTCACCCCTGTTAACCGCAACTACCCTGCCACTGGCAGGTGCAGTGAAAAACAGATCGGGATTGTACTTATCAAAAAAAAGTGGTGTTCCTGCCCTGACCTGATCGTCGACACGAACCAGCATCTTGGGCCTGATACCGGGAAAATCGACCGGTTTGACAGCATATTGACCCGGCGGTCCGGGATTAACCAGCACCTTTTCTGCTTTTCCTTTCAGTGGAATATTAAGGCCTTTCTTAAGCTTGATTACCTCAGACATCTTTTTTTATTGATAGTTCTTAAAATTCAACAAATTTAGCTATTTTGTCCAAATCATTAATCAATTATCCCAAATTAATAAAGATGGCATGCTAATTTCGGAATATATATTTTATGACATAACCCTGTAAATATGATATTTAATAACGCCTTGTCAACACAAAGCGCCATTGTTAAATATTTCACAATTACCGGGAAAAAAATCCGTTAACTAAGTATCAAAATAACAACAATAAATGCAAAATGTTCGGGCTTTACCTGGGGTTTTTCACCTTTTTGCCGCCGTCATCCTGTCAGCCTTTCCGCCGGCATACGGAAACAGTTACACCTCATTGATATATGAGGATTATGTTTACAGGGATAACATAAAAACCGTCCGCATGCATGCAAAAGGATGGGAGATGTCTTACCCTGTTATTGAACTTGGAAGCGATGATGCACTCGTATTCAGTTTTGACGATCTTGATGCAGACGTAAAGAACTATCAATACAGGATCATTCATTGCAACGCGGACTGGACGCGGTCGTCTCTTTTTCCTTCCGATTATATGGACGGGTTTTACGAGAACCAGATTGACAATTACAGGTTCTCATTCAACACTTTTGTCCCCTATACGCATTACTCCCTGACAATTCCGAATTTTGATGTCAGCCCTAAACTCCCGGGAAATTATATACTCAAGGTCTACGAGGATTTTGATATGGAAAACGTTGTTCTTACCAGGAGGTTTATGATAAGTGACCCGGTTGTACACATTCATGCCCGCGTCCACAGACCCCAGCTGACACAACATTACCACACCGGTCAACAGCTGACATTCAACATACTGCATCCGGAGATTAACATCACCGATCCACATTCTGAACTTTTTGTAACGGTAATGCAGAACGGACGAACTGACAACAGCTTAATAGGAATAACCCCCATGTTTATAAGAGCCAGGGAAATAGTCTATGAACATGAGGAAAAGCTGGTCTTTCCGGCAGGTAATGAATTCAGGAATTTTGACACCAAGAGTCTCCGTTATCAGACTGAGTTTATAAGGAATATTGAATTTTCCGGCGGAATTAACCATGTTGAGCTTCAGACTTCCCACTCCCGGCATTATTCCAGGTATTTTTCACATCATGACATAAACGGCAGGTATCTTATCAGAAATGAGGAGGGGCGGGATCCTTCGATCGATGCGGACTACGTGATGGTCTGGTTCACCCTTCCCTGGGATGTGCCTTTTGACAACGGCAATGTATATCTCCTTGGAGAATTGAGCGACTGGAATTTTTATCACTGGAACATGATGGAATATAATCATGACACCAGGGCATATGAACTCGGTATGCTTCTTAAACAGGGTTATTACAACTACCAGTTCGCCTTTCTTGAGGACGGGGCATCCACAGCAGATTTAACCTTCTTTGAAGGCAACTTCTTTGAGACCGAAAACGACTATTTCATAAAGGTATACCACAGACCTCCGGGAAGCCGTTTCGACCGACTGGTGGGGACATTGAGGGTTAATTCAAGAAACTGATATTATTACAGCCCTATCTCATCACTTATCTCTTTCATGGCATTGACAGCCAGTTCGGCAAATTCGGGAAGGGATATGCCAATCTTTTCGCATTCACGGATGTGATCACGACTGACCGAGGCGGCAAAAGCCTTTTCCTTCATCCTCTTTACCACCGATCTGGGTTTTACTGAAGCGATCTTCCTGTCCGGGTAGACCAGGGCAGTGGCATAGACCAGGCCGGTAATGGTCTCCCCGGCAGCAAGGGCGTGCTGGAAAAGGGTGTTTCTCTCCTTACCAGTAGCCTTTTCGTTGTGCATAGTAATAGCATCTATGATTTCCGGATCGAGGTTATAACCGTCAAGGATCGTTTCTGCCTGAAGTGCATGCTTTTTTGGGTCGGCATTGGTCACCTCCACATCAATATCATGCAATAATCCCGCCAGTCCCCATTTCTCCTCATCCTCTCCCAGTCTTCTGGCCAGGGCACGCAGCACCGCTTCTGAGGCAAGGCAATGGATGCGCATCTTCTCGTCTTTAACAAATTCCTTAAGTAGTTCCAGGGCTTTTTCTCTTTCCATGATCAGAGTAATAAGTAAAAATTAAATAAAATGCATACCTTTTTAAAATCTTCTGATTTCCCATTTCCTGATCTCATTCTGCGCCACCTCCCCGTCCCCCATTGCTTTAAGCTCCTTCATCCCGGGTCCCTTGTATGACAAAAACCATTTTATCAGTATATCAACAAGGCTGGGATATTTTTCAAACAGATCCTCGTAATTGAGCGCACTTATAACCCTCAGCCGTTCGCTTGCCGGTATGGCTATTATCTTGGGATCGGTAAGGCGGTTGCCATACCCTGAATCATCCTCAAAATAGAGAACCAGCAGGGGAATGACCTCAAGCACCGTTCCCGTTGGAAGGCTTTCTGAAATCACGAGTATGTCAACCGGATCACCGTCCCCCCCCATCACCGGATCAATGAATGTTCCAGGCACAAAGCCGTAATTAGCCGGATAAGGGAGAAAATCCACAACCTGGTCCTTACCATTAACCTGCTCAACCAAAAACATCCTTTTCTCCTCATTATATGAAATCTTACGATTGGTGCCGGCAGGTATTTCAATAACTGCATTAACATAATTCATTGTAAATGTCGGGATAGCATTAAAGTTTCGCATTTGTTTATTGCTGCATCCCGTAAGTGGGGTGAAGGAAGAAATGAAGACCGTAAGTATCAAAAATTGAAGCAGGATTTTCGGAGACGGTAAAATTTTCCACATATCGTAAACAGATTACATTGCCGGTATGCAAAAATACAAAATTAGTCCGGAACCGTAACCACATAATCCGTTAGAGGCTGATACCCTATCCAGTATCTCCGGATTACCAGAAAAATACCTCAAAATTCAAACTTGATTCCCTGGGCAAGGGGTAGATCAAGCCCGTAGTTGATCGTATTGGTCTGCCGGCGCATGTATTGCTTCCATGCATCGGAACCCGATTCCCTGCCTCCCCCCGTATCCTTCTCGCCACCAAAAGCACCGCCTATCTCTGCCCCTGAAGTCCCGATATTTATATTGGCAATACCACAGTCCGAGCCGGCTTCAGATAAAAACAGTTCAGCCTCCCGCAGGTTTTCCGTAAAGATAGCTGAAGAGAGTCCCTGTGGCACATCATTATTGATGGCAATGGCCTCCTCAATGGTCCTGTACTTAATCAGGTATAATAGAGGGGCAAAGGTTTCTTCCTGCACTGTACCGTAATGATTCCGGGCTTCCACCAGGGCAGGAACAACATAATTGGAGAATGCAGGTTCACCAGGTTTGTACAGATCTCCTCCAAAGATCAATTTACCACCCTCCTGCTTTACTTTTCCAACAGCAGCAAGAAATGCCTGAACGGCATCTCCGCTTATCAGCGGTCCCACAAGGGTTTCTTTATCCAGGGGATGGCCTATCCTGGCAGCTACACTTTCATAGGCTGTCAAAAGACTTTTCCTGACAGTCTCATAAACACTTTCGTGGATGATCACCCTCCTTGTTGTGGTGCATCTCTGCCCTGCTGTCCCCACTGCCCCGAACACCACAGATTTTATTGCCATCTCCATATTGGCACCCGGTGTGATTATCACCGCGTTGTTCCCGCCCAGTTCCTGGATGACCTTGCCCAGCCGCCCGCCGATTATTGCACCCAGTTTCTTCCCGACCGCCGTTGAACCGGTAATCGAAAAAAGAGGGATCCTTTTGTCCGCTGCAAAACTGTCACCCAGAACCGAAGACCGGGCAACGATCATGTTGAAGACACCTTCGGGCACATCGTTTTTCCTGAGAATATCTGAGATGATGTTCTGAACGGCAATGGCACAAAGCGGGGTTTGTGAGCTGGGTTTCCAGATCACCACATCGCCGCAGACGGCAGCCAGCATGGCATTCCACGCCCATACAGCCACCGGGAAATTGAACGAGGTGATCAGCCCCACTATTCCGAGAGGATGATACTGGTCGTATAAGCGATGTTTCTTCCTCTCGGAATGCATGGTAAAACCACTGAGAAGGCGGCACTGGCCAACTGCAAAATCGCAGATGTCAATCATCTCCTGGACCTCACCAAGCCCCTCTTCATATATTTTACCCATTTCCAGGGAAACCAGGCGACCCAGGTCCTCCTTCCTTTCACGAAGAGCATTGCCGATCTGCCTGACCACCTCACCCCGCCGGGGTGCAGGTATCTCACGCCAGATACTGAATGCCTGTTCCGCTTTTTCGACAACCGATTCATAATCATCCCTGCCGGCTGTGGCAACATTTGCTATTGCCCCGTTGTCTGAGGGTGAGTATGATGTAACTTCGGTCCCTGATGTCCTGATCCAGTCCACGCCGGTGCAGGCGCCGTGATTCAGTTTTTTAATGTTCAGTCTTGACAATAACTGATCCATAGGAAGATGTATTGGTTACAATGTCATATAAGGATATCTGTAATCTGCCGGGGTGATGAAATTCTCCTTGATGGACCGGGGACTTATCCATCTGATAAGGTTGAATTCGTCACCGGCCTTGTCATTGGTGCCTGAGGCCCGGGAACCGCCAAACGGCTGAAGTCCCACGATAGCGCCCGTGGGCTTGTCGTTAATGTAGAAGTTTCCTGCAGCATATCTCAGTCTTTCACCTATGTAAGAGGCGGCTATCCTGTCATGTGCGAACACGGCACCCGTCAGGCCGAAAGGAGAGGTGGTGTCACACAGGTCTATAGCCTCTTCAAGTTTGTTATCTTGATAAACAAATACTGTAAGCACAGGCCCGAAAATCTCCTCCTCCATCAGCCTGTTTCTGGGGTTTGTGGTTTCAACAATAGTCGGGCGGACAAAATAACCGGTACTGTCATCACATTCACCTCCTGCAAGGATGGTCGTCTCATCTGACTTCCGGGCAAATTCAATATATGAGGCGATATTGTCGAACGACTTCCTGTCTATAACGGCATTCATGAAATTCTGATGGTCCATAACATCTCCCATCCTGATATCGCCGGCCATATCAACCAGAAGCTCTTTTAACCGGGGCCACAATGACCCTGGCACATACATCCTCGATGCGGCGCTGCATTTTTGTCCCTGATACTCGAACGCTCCCTTTATGGTATTGACAGCGACATCCTGAACCACTGCCGAAGGATGAACAAAAATAAAATCCTTGCCCCCGGTCTCCCCTACAAGCCTGGGATATGATTTGTAACCGGTGAGGTTTTCGCTTACCTGCCTCCACAAATGGTTGAAAGTGGCATTGGAACCCGTAAAATGTATCCCGGCCAGATGACGGGAAGAAAGGGTATTTTTACCTATGACACTGCCATCTGCCGGCAGAAAATTGATTACCCCGTCGGGCAGTCCGGCATCCATGAACATCCGCATCAGATGGTAATTGGAAAGAATTGCCGTAGTGGCGGGTTTCCAAAGGGTGGTGTTGCCCATCATCACCGGTGCCATGTTAAGGTTGGAGGCGATGGCGGTAAAGTTAAAGGGGCTGATTGCCATTATAAAACCTTCCAGGGCCCTGTAATCCATCCTGTTAAGCTGGTTAAACGGTGAGCTTGGCTGGTTCTCGTATATGCGCCCGGCATAATAAACGTTGAATGTCAGAAAATCTATTGTCTCGCAGGCAGCTTCAATCTCGGCCTGGTAGATGTTCTTGCTCTGTCCCAGCATTGTGGCCGCCACGATAATGTGCCGGCACTTCATGGCAATCATATCAGCAATCTTCAGCAATATTGAAGCCCTGATTGACCAGGAGAGATTGGACCAGGTCTTATGGGCCTCGAGGGCAGCATCGATGGCCATCTTAATCTCTTTCTCCCCCGCTTTATGGTAGGTTGCCAGGACATGGGAATGGTTATGCGGCATAACCACAGTCCCCGTATTTCCCGTTCTGACCTCCTTCCCGCCTATTATCAGGGGAATCTCGATTTCCGTCCCTGCCTGGCGGCGCAATTCATCATCAAGTTTTATCCTCTCCGGGGAATCCGGTAAATAGTCACGTACGACCTCATTCAATGGTCGCGGAAAATTGAAGAGAGCGTTATTCATAAC
>SLOS01000099.1 GCA_007132365.1 Bacteroidales bacterium
AGAAATACATCCCTTCCCCATTTATCATGAGCCATATTAAGCAATTTGCGCATTTTAAAATCGTCAAGCTGGGCTTTGCCGGAACTTTCCATCCAGCATGCCCTATAGAGCTTAAGGGGTTCGTAACGGCAGGAAGCCCCATATTCATGCTTCAGCCTGAACTGTATAACATCGAACTGCAGCGGACCGACTGTTCCTATTATTTTTCTGCCGTTGGACTGGTTTATGAAAAGCTGGGCTACCCCCTCATCCATGAGATGATCCAGGCCTTTTGCCAGTTGTTTGAATTTAAGCGGGTCGGCATTCTCCACATACCTGAAAAACTCCGGGGAAAAGCTTGGTATCCCTTTGTAGTTCAAATGTTCTCCTTCAGTCAGTGTGTCCCCTATCTTAAAATTACCGGTATCATGCAATCCCACAATATCACCTGGCCAGGCATTATCAACAACAGATTTCTTCTCGGCCATGAATGCGGTGGGACTGCTGAACTTGAGGTTTTTGCCTGAACGGGTGTGAAAATATGCCTTGTTTCTCTCAAAAACACCTGAACAGATCTTCACAAAAGCCAGCCTGTCACGATGATTGGGATCCATATTGGCATGTATCTTGAAAACAAAACCGCTGAATTTTTCCTCATCAGCACGAACAATCCTCTCATGGGCCACAACAGCACCAGGTGAAGGTGCAATCTGCAGGAAGCAATCCAGTAACTCCTTTACCCCGAAATTATTCAAAGCTGAACCAAAAAAAACAGGCGCAAGCCGTGCAGCAAGGTATTCATCTTTATCAAATGCAGGATAACCTGTGGAAGCCAGTTCAAGGTCCCCTTTTAGGTCTGAGGCATGTGGCTGAATATATTTATCGGCTTCACCGGAAAAAATATCTCTCACCTCAATGCTTTCGCCAACCCTCTGTTTATCCTCTGAAGTAAAAAGATCAAGCTTCTGCTCATAAATATTGAAGACGCCCCTGAAATCAGGTCCATCGCTTATGGGCCAGCTCAAGGGGCAAACATGGATCTCCAGCTCTTTCTCAATATCATCCATCAACTCAAAGGGGTCCAGTGCCGGCCTGTCCATCTTGTTTATAAAGACAATAACCGGTGTCTTTCGCATACGGCAGACCTCCATCAGTTTCCGTGTCTGGATCTCCACACCTTTGGCGGCATCTATAACAATAATAACACTGTCCACCGCCGTAAGCGTACGATAGGTGTCCTCTGCAAAATCCTGGTGCCCGGGAGTATCAAGTATATTAACCTTGTATCCCCCATATTCAAATCCCATAACCGAAGTGGCGACAGAAATCCCTCTCTGCCTCTCGATTTCCATGAAATCACTTGTTGCCCCCTTTTTGATCTTGTTGGATTTCACTGCCCCGGCAACCTGAATGGCACCACCAAATAAAAGCAGTTTCTCGGTAAGTGTTGTTTTACCGGCATCAGGATGGCTGATAATACCAAATGTACGTCTTCTTTTGATCTCTTTTTTAAAACTCATTGGATCCCCCAATTTTAAGCACGCAAAAATAACATTTAACTTTGTTAATATTTATTATTTTTACTTCAAAATTACCTTTGGAACAACGGTATTTCATAGAACTTTCATTTAAAGGCACAGCATATCACGGGTGGCAGGTACAGCCAAATGCCCCGAGTGTTCAGCAGGCAATCGAGGAGGCTCTCTCCATTCTTTTAAAAGAGAAAGTCAGACTTACCGGGGCCGGGAGAACCGATACAGGGGTGCATGCCAGCTATTTTGTTGCACATTTCACCTCTACTTCGGAGTTACTGAATCTGCCCGGCGAGACCATGCGGAAACTTAACCATATGCTGTCGAATGATATTGCCATTCTGAGCATATTCCCTGTAAAAGAGAATTATCACAGCCGGTTCAATGCTGTATCACGAACCTACAAGTATTACATAAGCCGCCGGAAAAATCCGTTCCGGCAGGAAACCAGCTATCATATTTCAGCAGATCTTGATACTGCCGCAATGAACCGGGCAGCGGAGGAATTACTGAATTACAGTGATTTCAGCTCTTTCTGCCGGACAAATACCAATGTCAGGACTCATATATGTAAAATTATTCATGCAGGATGGCATGAGGAGCAGGAGATGCTTGTATTTACCATTAAAGCTGACCGCTTCCTCAGGAACATGGTCAGGGCCATCGTTGGAACAATGCTGGAAACCGGTTATGGCAAACTCCCGGTTGATGAGTTCAGGAAAATAATTGAATTAAAGGATCGGCGCAGGGCCGGGACATCTGCTCCGCCTCAGGGACTCTTCCTGACTGAAATAGAATATCCTCCTGAAATTTTCAGTCAAAAAACCGGCAATGGAGAAGGGCCTGAATCCTTAACCAGAATACAAGGTTCATAATAATCCCATTCAAAATAATAATTTTAACCCTGATTACATGAGGACTAAAAAAGTATTTTTCAGAAACCTTTTTTCACTTTTCATAGCACTTTTATCTGCAGCAGCAATATCAGCACAGGATAAGCGTGCAATGACCCTGGAAGACATTATGAACTTCCATCATATACAATCTCCCGTATTGAGTTACTATGGGGACTGGGTGGCATATTCGGCTTCGCCGGACCGGGGTGATGGTTACGGTGTACTGGTGTCATCTGACAGTAAAAAAGAGTACCTGGTTGAACGCGGAGAAAACCCCCGGTTCTCGGCCCGGGGCAGATGGATCCTCTTTATCCAAAAACCTCCCCTTTCAGAAACAGAAGGCAGTCCCGCTTCTGAAAGGCCGAATGATGCAGCGATACTGATCAGGACATCCGATGGCTCGCAAACCCTGTTCAGCAATGTCAGAAGGAGCTCTTTCAGCACTTTGGGACAATTTCTTTTTATCCATCATCAAACCCTTGAAGATACCACCCTTTCCAAAGATCAAAACGAAAAAATAAAGAAGGCAGGCACTCCACTGCTTGTAAAAAATCTGGAAAAGGATCAGCAGGTTACCCTGCCTTTTGTTGATTCGTGGACTGCAGACAGCCTCTCAACCAAGCTGGTTTATACAGTGAAAGACACCCTTGAAAGCAATAACGGCCTTTATTATCTTTCCCTTGGCGACCTGTTCTCATCACCCGGGGTAATTGACACATCCGGAAAAGGAAAATTCAGCAGGTTTACATGGTATGAAAAAGAGTCCATGCTTGCATATATAAGGGCAGAGGATACTGAAAAAGATACCATTGAAACAGCTGCCGTTTATGCATGGCAAATTAACCTTGATTCCCCTGATCAACTGCTGAAACAGGACAATTCACCTGACGGGTATTTTTTGCCTTTCGACAACAGGCTTGTATGGAGCAATGACGGTGAGCGCCTGTTCTTTGGTTTCAGGCCCGAACGATATGCTGCAAAACCGGATCAGAAGGGAAGTTATGCGTCAGTAACTGACTCCATACAGCAACATGCAGAAATAGATATATGGCACGGGGAGGACCCTCTTATCAAAACCCACGAAAAAGCCTTATGGAGCGAGACAAGCGGACAAAACCTGCTATCGGTTTTTCAC
>SLOS01000058.1 GCA_007132365.1 Bacteroidales bacterium
CAATAGTTGATTATGAATCGGTTAATGCCACAGGCGCTATCATGGGATCCGGGGGCCTGGTGGTGATGGATGAAAGTACCTGCATGGTTGATATCGCCAGATTTTTCCTTGATTTCACAAGAAAGGAGTCGTGCGGCAAATGTACCTTCTGCCGGATAGGAACCAAGCGCATGCTCGAAATACTGGTCCGCATCACCGAAGGGGAAGGCAGGGAGGAAGACATACCGATGCTGGAGGAGCTTGCCGGACAGATAAAGGACAGTTCGTTGTGCGGACTGGGACAGACGGCTCCCAATCCTGTGCTTACAACCATAAGGTACTTCCGCGATGAGTATGAAGCACATATAAATCAGAAAAAATGCCCTGCAAAAGCATGCAAGAAACTTCTTACCTATGAGATTAATGAGCAGAATTGCACAGGATGTACCGTATGTGCCAAAAACTGTCCTGTTGATGCAATAACCGGAGAAAGGAAGCAGCTGCATGTTATTGATCAGGAGTTGTGTATTCGTTGCGGTATATGTTACACAAAATGCAAGTTTGAAGCAATAACCCTGTCATAAAAAGCCGTGCAGAAGCCGTGAATTCTGCATTTGCATTTCATGCAACGGGTATCAAAAGATAAAGATGGAAGAACTGAATATAATTCTAAACGGAAAAAATATCAGAGGCAAAGCAGGAGAAACCGTTCTGAAGCTTGCCGGGCGCTGCGGGATTGACATTCCAACCCTTTGTAATGATCGGAGACTGGTGCCGTTTTCGTCCTGTTATGTATGTGTGGTGGAGATTGAGGGGTTTCGGGGACTGCAGCCGGCGTGTTCGACAATGATCACAGAGGGAATGGTGATAAATACCGATAATGACAAAGTGCGCAAAGCCAGGAAAACTGCCCTGGACCTTATGGTAAGCAATCATTTTGCAGATTGTGAGGCACCGTGCAAACAGACCTGCCCCGCCGGGGTCGATGTGCAGGGATATATTTCACTTATTGAAAAAGGGCTCTGCAGTGAGGCGGTTGCCCTTATAAAGGAGGTCAATCCGTTATCTGCCATCTGCGGCCGGGTATGTGTCAGGCCGTGCGAGGTGGCCTGCCGCCGCAACCTTCTGGATGAGGGGAGTGCCGTGGGTATTGATTATCTGAAACGTTTTGCATCGGACCGCGACCTGGAATCGGCACACCGGTATGTACCGGAGGTGGATGAGCCTACCGGCAAAAGGATTGCCATAATCGGGGCCGGTCCTGGAGGGTTGTCCGCTGCCTGGTTCCTTCAGAGAAAAGGGCACAAGTGCGATATCTTCGAAGCTGCTCCCCATGCCGGGGGATGGCTCCGTTATGGAATACCCGAATACAGGCTCCCGAACGATATCCTGCAGAAAGAGGTGGATGCGGTGACTGAGCTGGGCGCTGATATTTACCTTAACAGGCGGTTTGGTGCCGGCATCAGCTACAGTGAAATAAAAGATAAATATGACGCTTTGATCCTTACCATAGGTTCACAGCGTGGAACATTGCTTGGTTGCAGGGGGGAAGATGCCGAAGGGGTTTTTTCCGGGATAGATTTTTTGCGGAATATGGAGATGACGGGTCAGCGATATAACTTCAAAGGGAAAAAAGTGGCTGTGGTAGGTGGGGGAAATACAGCGATGGATTGCTGCAGGACATCGCTGAGGTGCGGTGCGGATAAAGTATATGTCATTTACCGGCGGACCAGGAAGGAGATGCCGGCCAACCCTATCGAGATCCACGAGTCAGAAATTGAAGGTGTCGAATATATGTTTCTGACCAATCCTGTAATGGTTAATAAGGATAAGGAGGGCGCTGTCAAATCTGTTACCTGCATAAGGATGGAGCTTGGCGAACCCGATGAGTCGGGAAGACGGCGCCCGGTACCGGTCCGGGATTCGGAGTTTGATATTGAGGTTGACTACATACTGGCTGCTATAGGACAAAAGACTGAAGTTGATTTTCTGGATGATATAAACGCCAATTCCCCGAAAGGGAAGCTTGAGGTGAACAAATGGGGGGATATAGTGGCCGACCGGGTTACGTTGCAAACGGGCATCGATTCGGTATTTGCCGCAGGCGACGGGGTTACAGGGCCTGCAACAATTATTGAGGCCGTAGCCCAGGCAAGGGTGGCTGCCAGAAGCTGCCACCAGTACCTGTCAGGCCTGCCCCTGGAGCCTGAAAACCCCGGGTTCATCAGCAGGAAGGATAACTTCAGGGAGCTTACGGCAGATATGTTTGCCAACAGATACCGGGCGCAGCACCGGCAGGAAATGCCTACCCTTGACGTTGAGGATAGGGACAATTTCAATGAGGTTGAGCTTGGTTATGAAAGTGATGAGGTAGCGTTCAGGGAGTCAGCACGCTGCCTTGAATGCGGCTGTTCAGAATTCTACACATGTGATCTCAAGGATTTGTCCACCGAATACGGTGCAGAGCAGAAAAAATACCGGGGCGATTTTCATGAATATGAACCGGACTATTCCCATCCCTGGATAGAGATAGATAACAATAAATGCATATTATGTGCAAGGTGCGTCCGCATATGCAGGGAGGTAGTGGGTGCCAATGCTTTGGGACTGGTACGGAGGGGTTTTGATACCTATGTGGCACCCAGCCTGGGTGATTCGCTGACGGATACAAAATGCGAGTCATGCGGACTCTGTATTTCTACCTGTCCCACCGCAGCAATAACCGAGAATGTCCCTTTCAAACCTGCTCCTGTAAAATGGGATACCATAAAGACTATCTGTAATTACTGCTCGATAGGTTGTGAGATAAATATTCACCATAAATCAGGATTTGTCCTCAGGGTTACAGGAAGCGAGGGACTGGTGAACAGGGATGGCAGTATCTGCCGGTACGCCAAATTCGGTTACCATTACCTGAATGACAAAAAAAGGATCCTGAAACCTTTGTTAAAAACAAACGGTGAGTTAAGGGAGATTACATTTGAAAAGGCATTTGATATCATCAAAGAGAAGATACTCGCTGTCAATCCCCGTGAAAATGCTTTCTACGGGGGTGCGCGCCTTTCCAATGAGGAGCTGTACCTGATACAGAAGCTTGCCAGGGCAGGTGCGGGAACAAACAATGTATGCAGTTTTCATTATCTCTCCGGAGCACAGGGCCGGGTAAGCCGCCCGGTAACCTATACCCCTCTTGATCAGATTGAAGGTGCCACCCGGATATACCTTTTTGGATCTGAAATTAATACCGATAATGCTGTCCCGGGATTTACCATAAACAGTCTCCGTCACAACCAGGGGGTGCCTGTTGAACTTATTACATGCCTGGCTAACTCATCCATGGAGCATAAGGTTGACAAGGTCTGGAAAGTCAAGTCATATTATCAACTGGTAAAGGCCATGAACCGCTATTATCTTTCCGGGGGAATGGAAAATACCATGGTTATCAGGGATAATTGTTCCGGATTTGACGATTACAAAAATCAGATCATGAAGGAGGATGCCGATGACCTTCTTGAATCCTCTGGTTTCTGCTGCAGGGAATGCTTTGAAGAATTTGC
>SLOS01000028.1 GCA_007132365.1 Bacteroidales bacterium
TCGCTTTCGACATCTATTCACGTACATCAAGCGCCATCCATTACGAGACCGCCTCTGAAATATTCAGGAAGCTTTATGACAAAGATGAATTTATTGAAAAGACCACCCCCCAATACTTTGATGAGGAGGCAGGGCAGTTTCTGGCCGACCGCTACATACAGGGCACCTGCCCCCATTGCGATAATGAGAATGCCTACGGCGACCAGTGCGAGAAGTGCGGCAGCTCACTCAACGCAACCGACCTTATCAATCCACGCTCCACAATAAGCGGTTCAACTCCCGTTATGAGAGATACCAGGCACTGGTTCCTGCCCCTGGACAAATATGAGCCCTTTTTGAAAAAATGGATACTTGAAGGCAAAAAACACTGGAAACCCAATGTTTACGGGCAGTGCAAATCATGGCTCGACCAGGGTCTCCAGCCAAGGGCGGTAAGCCGTGACCTGGACTGGGGAGTGCCCCTGCCTCTGGAAAACGCAGAGGGCAAAGTGCTCTATGTATGGTTTGACGCCCCCATAGGATATATCTCGGCAACAAAGGAGCTTACAGCGGACTGGGAAAAGTACTGGAAAGACGGCGATACCCGCATGATCCATTTTATAGGAAAGGACAATATAGTGTTCCACTGCATTGTATTCCCCTCTGTTCTCAATGCGGAAGGAAGCTACATCCTGCCCGACAACGTGCCTGCGAATGAATTCCTTAACCTTGAGAATGACAAGATATCCACCTCACGCAACTGGGCGGTGTGGCTGCATGAATACCTCAGGGATTTCCCCGGTAAAGAGGATGTTCTCAGGTATGTGCTCTGTGCCAATGCGCCCGAAACCAAAGACAATGACTTCACCTGGAAGGATTTCCAGGCGCGTAACAACAATGAGCTGGTTGCCATTTACGGCAACTTTGTGAACCGCGCCATCGTCCTCACCCATAAATATTTTAAAGGGAAGGTTCCGGGGCGCGGAGAACTGACCGACTATGACCGGAAGGTGCTTGCTGAAATGCCTGTCACACGGGAAAACCTTGAGAACAGCATGGAGCAGTTCCGCTTCAGGGAAGCGCTGAAGGAGGCGATGAACCTCGCCCGGCTGGGAAACAAATACCTGGCCGATACCGAACCATGGATTATTTTCAAAAACGATCCTGAAAGGGTCAGGACAATTCTGAATATCTCTCTGCAGATATGTGCATCGCTGAGTATGGTAACTGAGCCTTTTCTGCCCCGCTCGGCAGCCAGGCTGAAAGGGTTTCTCAACACAGGCGATGTTGACTGGGACCTTGCAGGAACAGGGGACCTTCTACCTCCGGGGCATGCCATAGGCAATGGCGGACTCCTGTTTGAAAAGATAACAGATGAAGATATTGAAAAACAGATAAGCAAACTGCTGGCCACCAGAAAACAGAATGAAAAAGTGACAGGCAGCCTGCCTCCGTTGAAAGGGAATATCAGTTACGCGGAGTTTTCTGCGATGGACATACGGACAGGCACGGTCGTCAGCGCAGAAAAGGTGGCCAAAACCAAAAAGCTGCTGAAACTGACAATTGATACAGGCATTGACACCCGCACAGTGGTTTCCGGCATAGCAGAACATTTTGAGCCCGGGAAGATAACCGGCATGCAGGTTTCAATACTTGTAAACCTGGAACCCAGGAAGATCAGGGGCATAGAATCACAGGGCATGATACTTATGGCTGAAGACACGGAAGGAAAGCTTTCATTTATCTCACCGGCAGACAGAATCGGAAACGGCTCGGTTGTTAAATAAACAGATCAATTGCTGAGAATCCAGGCATCGTCCCTTTCCGAAAAGGTCCTTACCTGGCGCAGCATAAACAGCACCTCCCTGTAGTTGGTGGCTGAATAAACTGAAACATAGTAAAAGCCCCTCCCTGAATCAAGAACCTCGCTTCTGTAACCCTCCCTTTCAAGCTCTTCACTGAGTGAAAAGGCATTCCGGCTGTTTCTGAAGGTGCCTGCTATAACGTAATGCGTCCCCCGGGTGGCGGGTTTTACAACGTCCTCTTCTACAGGTTCTGCAATGCGCTCCGCAACATATTCCTGAACATCCTGTTCAACGGGCTCAGCAATTTCCAGGGTGGCTGAGGGCGCAAGCTCAACCACTTCGGTGGCGGCAGGATCAGCCACCGGGCGGGCATCGGGCAGATCGGGCAAAACAGCCTCCTGCTCTGCTATACGGTCCGTTTCAGCTGTAAAAGGATCTTCTTCCCGGACTGTTTCCTCATACAGCAGGGCTCTCCGCTGACTGCTCATTTCGTCCGGATCGCCTGCAACAGCGGTATCCATAAGGACCGTGCCATCCACTGCAGCCGGTTCAGGATATAATCCTGTATCAACAACTGCACTGAATGGATTGAGGGAGGAGAGGTCAAACCTGAACTCCCTTATAAGGCCTGTGTGCATGGCACCCCAACTGAGTGCAGCAACAAGGGGTATGCCTATCGCGGCATAGCGAAGGATCTTTTTGGTTCTGTGAGACAAACCGGTTGTTTTCGCATCGCGCAATTTTTTCTGCATTAACCGCGCCGGTTTAACATTTTCAAGGACAGGATAACGGAAAAAGGAGAGACCGTAGGTGCTGGTAAGGAAATTTGCTGCCGGGTCAGGGTCAAACTGCAGATTCTTTTGCTTGTCCACTGAAAACTGCCCGATACCTTCGAAATAGACCCCTCTCCCCTCATAAAATTTTTGTGCCACCTGTTCCACAAAAGATTCCACCAGCCTTTTAGCATCAACATAATTTATGGACAACCTGGCAGAAAGGTAACTGATAAGCAGACCATCATTATGATCCAGCCGGGCATTGAAGCCAACCTCCCTGACAGGCGGGTAAAAACTGCTGGTGGACATGTCTATACGGGCAGAACGCTCATTGGTAACAAAACCTCCGAACCCCGGAACAACAACACAGTCATGATGATACAGCAGATCCCTTATATGATTTACCAGTTCCAAAACCTTAATGGATTAGTGAGGGGTAATTATTTTATCAGCGGTTCCTCCCCGACAAAAATAAAGAATTATTCCGGTATATGTCCCAGGCTGATCCATTTTTTTTTAACTTTGCTGACTGCCGGAAAATCAGGGGCAAAAAACAGAAAGCATAAACAGGGGTGTTACATCTGAAAACCAAAAGGATCGTATGAAGCAAATAAAAATGGTTGATCTCCCCGGCCAGTACAGAAAAATCCGACAGGAGGTTGATGCTGCCATTAACAAGGTCATTGAATCGGGCGCCTTTATTAACGGGCCCGAAGTGACAGCTTTCCAGAGGAACCTTGAATACTTCCTGGATATCAACCATGCCATAACCTGCGGAAACGGAACTGACGCGCTGCAGATCGCCCTGATGGCGCTGGACCCTGAACCGGGCGATGAGGTGATTACCACCCCGTTCACATTTATAGCCACCGTTGAAGCTATTGCATTACTGGGCCTGAAACCGGTATTCGCCGATGTTTGTCCGCGCTGTTTCAATATTGATGCCTCCGGCATTGAACAGGTTATTACCAGCAGGACGAAAGTAATTCTTCCGGTTCATCTTTACGGGCAGTGCGCCAATATGGATGCCATAATGGAAATTGCCGGCAACCGCAATCTCCGGGTAATTGAAGATGCCGCCCAGGCCCTGGGCAGTGAATATACCTTCACAAACGGAATGGTAAAAAAGGCAGGAGCAATAGGTCATATTGGCTGCACCAGTTTTTTCCCCTCCAAAAACCTGGGCTGTTTCGGCGACGGAGGCGCCATGTTTACCGGCGATCCGGAATTGGCGGAGAAGCTACGCTCCATCACTCTTCACGGGTCCAGGGTCAAATATTACCACGACATGATAGGGGTCAACTCCAGGCTGGATACCCTCCAGGCTGCCATTCTTGATGTAAAACTGAAATATCTTGAAAAGTACAACCGCGCCAGGGCTGAGGCTGCCGGCTATTACGACAGGGCCCTTTCGGGGATAGACCGCCTGATCCTGCCCAAACGCATGAGCCGGTCCACGCACATCTTTCATACATACACCCTGAAAATGGCCGGCGCGGACAGGGACGGGCTCCGGGAATTCCTTAAAAAGCGGAACATTCCAACCATGATCTATTACCCCGTGCCAATGCATCTTCAGAAAGGGTATTCGAAATACGGTTACCGGAAAGGGGACTTCCCCGTTTCCGAAGAACTGTGTGCCTCCGTTCTGTCCATACCGATGCATACCGAGCTCAGAGATGATCAGCTTGAATATATCTGTAGCTCCGTGCATGATTATTTTAAAACCTGACAGGCAATGAGTACAGACAAAAAAAAATACCAGGCCCATGAAACAGCCGTGATCGATGAAGGTTGCAGTATCGGTGCCGGAACACGTATCTGGCACTTCACGCATATAATGCCTGATTGTATTATCGGTGAAAACTGTAACCTTGGACAAAACGTGGTCGTTTCGCCGGGAGTGGTTCTGGGCAATAACGTCAAGGTGCAGAACAATGTCTCCATATATACCGGTGTGATCTGCGAAGATGATGTCTTCCTGGGGCCCTCGATGGTATTTACGAATATCGTCAATCCGAGGAGTGCCGTGGTGAGAAGGGACAGCTATGTAAGGACCCTGGTGGGGAAAGGGGCAAGCATTGGCGCAAATGCCACCATTATATGCGGCAACAATATCGGGCCGTATGCCTTTGTCGGTGCAGGCGCGGTGATCACAAAAGAGGTAAAGGCCTACGCCCTGGTGGCCGGGAATCCTGCGCGCCATCTTGGCTGGATGAGTGAATACGGTCACAGGCTGGCCTTCGGGGATGACGGCACAGCAGTATGCCCGGAAAGCGGCCAGAAGTACAAACTGGAAAATGACCAGGTTACCAGAACAGAGTAAAAAGCAATTTGATTATTAACCCGTTAAAAATGTATCATGTCCGGAAGCCCTTTTAACTTTGCTCTTATAGGCGTAGCCGGTTATATTGCCGTCAGGCATCTTCAGGCAATCAAGGAGACCGGTAACAACCTGCTTGCCGCACTTGACCCTTTTGACAGTGTAGGCACTATTGACAGCTATTTCCCCGAAGCGGATTTCTTTGTTGAATTTGAAAGGTTCGACAGGCACATAGATAAACTTAAACGGGTCGGCACCAGGATAGACTACGTGACCATATGCTCACCGAACTACCTCCATGACTCCCATATACGTTTTGCCATGCGCCAGGGGGCCGATGCAATATGTGAGAAACCGGTGGTGCTCAATCCCTGGAACCTCGATGCCCTTGCAGAGATAGAAAAGGAGACCGGGAAAAAAATTTTTAATGTCTTGCAGCTCAGGCTTCACCCTTCTATTATTGCACTCAGGAAAAAAATTGATGAGGGACCCGAAGATAAGGTATATGATATAGATCTCTCATATATTACCAGCCGGGGCCACTGGTATCACATCTCCTGGAAGGGTGATATTCAGAAATCCGGAGGCGTGGCAACAAACATAGGGGTCCACTTTTTCGATATGCTTACCTGGATCTTCGGACCGGTCAGCGAAAACATAGTCCACCTTTCCGATAACCAGCGGGCAGCGGGTTTTCTGAGGCTTGAAAAAGCCAGGGTGAGATGGCTGCTGAGTATAGATTACAACGACCTCCCCTCCGGCGTCAAAAAACGCAACCAGCGCACATTCAGATCGATAACCATTGACAATGAAGAGATTGAATTCAGCGACGGGTTTTCAGAACTGCATACGCAGACCTACAGGAACATTCTTGATGGAAAAGGTTTCGGGCTTCAGGAGGCAAGGAGATCAATTGAGACGGTTTACACTATCAGGAACTCAAAGCCTGTCGGGTTGAAAGGGGAATACCACCCATGTCTTGAACACCTGATAAAGGAGTGAGCTTCGCGGACTGCTTTTTTATTTAGCTGAAATCCTTATTCATAATTATTTATTAATAATCCATTACCAGTAAAAAAATGTACGAACAGCTTATCAGAAAGGAAAAAAAAATCTCAGTGATAGGACTGGGATATGTCGGTCTTCCCATTGCGCTTGAGTTTGCCAGGAAGGTACCCGTAGTCGGGTTTGACATCAAACCCGAACGTGTTGAAATGATGAAAAACGGCATCGATCCGAGCCGGGAGCTGGACTCATCGGATTTCGAAGGATGTGATATTGTTTTCACATCCGATCCGCAGGATCTCCGGCAGGCCGATTTCCATATTGTGGCGGTGCCGACACCCATAGACGGCCATAACCTTCCCGACCTGACCCCTGTATTGAAAGCTTCGGAAACAGTCGGCAAAATACTTAAAAAAGGCGACTATGTCATTTATGAATCCACCGTCTACCCGGGATGTACGGAGGAGGACTGCGTGCCGCTTCTGGAGGAGCATAGCGGACTCAGGTTCAGCGAGGATTTCAAGGTGGGCTTTTCTCCTGAAAGGATAAATCCGGGCGACAGGGAGCACACCCTTACAAAGATAGTAAAGGTGGTTTCCGGTTGTGATGATGAATCGCTTGAAAACATAGCCAGGACCTACGAGCTGATAATTGAGGCGGGAGTTCACAGGGCCGGTTCAATAAAGGTGGCGGAAGCGGCAAAGATCATTGAGAATACCCAGCGGGATATAAACATCGCCTTCATGAACGAACTCTCATTGATCTTCAACAGGATGGGAATAAATACACACGAAGTTCTCGAGGCGGCAGGAACAAAATGGAATTTTCTGAGGTTTTATCCCGGACTGGTGGGCGGGCATTGTATAGGTGTTGACCCCTATTACCTCACATACAAGGCCAAAGAGTTCGGATATCACCCGCAGATAATCATATCGGGCCGTTATATCAACGATTCCATGGGCAGGTACGTGGCCAGGCAAACCATGAAAAGAATAAGTTCGCTTAACAAGAATGTCATGGAATCAAGGATACTGATCATGGGCATCACCTTTAAGGAGAATGTGAGTGATATCAGGAACTCAAAGGTGGCCGATGTTTACCATGAACTAAATTCCTATGGCATCAGGGAGGTTGATGTGGTTGATCCCCATGCTTCTGCCAGTGAGGTAAGGGAGGAGTACGGATTCGACATGAAAGAGACATACGGGAATAATTATGATGCAATCATTGTTGCAGTCAATCACCAGGAGTATCTTGGCCTGTCGGTCGACGATTTCAGGGCCATGAGCAATGGAGATGCAGTGCTGGTTGATGTAAAAGGCACCTACAGGAAATTGTTTGAAAACAAACAGGACGGGATCTCCTACTGGAGCCTTTAATTAATAATCCGCCGGTTTATCCGGTAAAAGAATGAAACCTTATGAATACTGTGCTGGTAACCGGGGGGACAGGCTATATCGGTTCACACACTGCCGTTGAGCTTATTAACGAAGGGTACAGGGTGCTGATTGCAGATAACCTTTCCAATTCTGAACCTGAAGTTATTGACGGGATAGAGAAGATCACCGGGGTAAGGCCCGGATTTGAACAGCTGGATATCTGCGATGGCCCGCTGCTTAAGGAATACATGGACAAAAACAGCGACATTGCCGCAATCATCCACTTTGCCGCTTCCAAGGCCGTTGGCGAGTCGGTTGAAAAACCCCTCAAATATTACAGGAACAACCTGGTATCGCTGTTAAACCTTCTTGAGGAGATGCAGCAACGCTCGCTCAGCAACCTGGTGTTCTCCTCCTCTTGCACCGTTTACGGACAGCCTGACAAACTGCCGGTAACCGAATCGGCCCCTGTAAAAAAGGCCGGTTCACCATACGGCAACACCAAAAAGATCGCGGAAGATATTATAGAGGACAGCATCATGTCCAACCCGTCACTTAAATCTATATCCCTGCGCTATTTCAATCCCATAGGGGCCCATCCAAGCGCCCTGATAGGAGAGCTGCCAAGGGGTGTACCCGATAACCTGGTGCCCTTTATTACGCAAACGGCCGCCGGGCTGCGCAGTGAGCTGAAGGTGTTCGGCGACGACTATAACACCCCTGACGGCTCATGCATACGCGATTACCTTCACGTTACCGACCTGGCCAGGGCGCATGTGGTGGCCATCAAACGGCTGCTCGGGAACAGGAACAAAAAGAATTACGAGGTGTTTAACCTGGGAACAGGGAAAGGCATCTCAGTGCTGGAGATGATCAAAACATTTGAAAGGGTCAACTCACTGAAAATAAACTATACCATCACCGGCAGAAGGGCCGGCGACACTGAGCAGGTGTGGGCCGATACCACCCTGGCAAACAACGAGCTTGGCTGGAAGGCGGAAAGCAGCCTGGAGGAGACACTGGTATCGGCCTGGAAATGGGAACAATATTACCGGAAAAATAATTAACCCGCCCATAAAACAATAACTTCAGGCCCGGCTTAGTAATTAAATCAGTGGCAGGATTAATCAGCGATCGATGACAAAAACCATTTTAGTAACAGGAGGCGCCGGTTTCATAGGCTCACACGTTATCCGCCGGTTTGTAAAAAATCACCCCGGGTACCGCATTGTAAACCTTGATAAGCTTACATACGCAGGAAATCTTGAAAACCTCAGGGATGTTGATCAAAAGAAAAATTACACCTTTGTAAAAGGAGATATAACCGATACCGCCTTCATTGAAGAGCTGTTTGACAGCCACCCGTTCGATGCGGTGATCCACCTGGCGGCTGAATCGCATGTGGACAGGTCCATCAGCGGACCGATGGAGTTTGTCAATACCAATATAACAGGCACGGTAAACCTTCTTAATGCCGCAAGAGCAAGGTGGGAAGGAAAAACCGGCGGCAAACTGTTCTGCCATATCTCGACAGATGAGGTCTACGGCTCCCTGGGTAAAGAGGGATCATTCACAGAGGAGACAGCCTACGACCCCCGCAGCCCCTACTCAGCTTCCAAGGCCGGTTCCGACCATATGGTAAGGGCCTGGTACCACACCTACGGGTTGCCGGTTATCATATCCAACTGCTCAAACAATTACGGCCCAAACCAGTTTCCGGAAAAGCTCATACCGCTGGCAATCAACAATATCAAAAACAACCGGGCCGTGCCTGTCTATGGAAAGGGTGAGAATGTCAGGGACTGGCTCTATGTGGAGGATCATGCTGCAGCAATAGATCTTATCTTTCACAGGGGGCAAACCGGGAGAACATATAATGTGGGGGGAAACAACGAATGGAGAAATATCGATCTTATCAGGGTGCTTTGTGCTATCATGGACAAAAAACTGGACCGTCCTCCCGGGACATCAGAAAACCTTATAACCTTTGTAAAGGACCGTGCCGGTCACGACCTGCGCTATGCCATTGATAATTCAAGGATTAGCCGCGAACTTGGCTGGAAACCGTCGGTGAGCTTTCAGGAGGGCCTGGAAAGGACGGTGGACTGGTACCTGGGTAATGAAAAGTGGCTGAAGGCAGTTATCAGCGGCGAATATAAATCCTATTACGATAAACAGTACCTGGAACGTTAAAAAGTATCCAAAAAGCTGAAGCATTCCCTGCAGGAAAAGCTATGTCGATTATTCAACCGTTACAGATTTGGCAAGATTGCGTGGCTGATCAATATTACATCCCCTCAATACGGCAATGTGGTATGAGAATAACTGCAGCGGGATAACGGAAAGCAAGGCTGAAAAAATAATGTTGGTTGAAGGAACCTCAATGATGTGGTCGGCCATTGAAGCTATCTGCTCATCCCCCTCACTGACGATGGCAATGACAATGCCTTTGCGCGCTTTTATTTCCTGAATGTTGCTGACGATCTTTTCGTATGATTTATCCCTGATCCCGATCACCACGACTGGCATATTATCATCAATCAGCGCAATGGGTCCGTGCTTCATCTCGGCAGCCGGATATCCTTCAGCATGAATATATGATATCTCTTTTAGCTTAAGCGCTCCTTCCAGGGCAACCGGGAAACAATAACCCCTTCCAATATAGAGCATGCTGCATGCATCTTTGAATCCGGCGGCTATAGCCTTAATTTCTGCATCCTGCTCCAGCAGAACCTTTATTTTAGAAGGTATTGAATGCATTTCCCCGATAAGGGAACGGTATTTATCTTCCGTGATCAGCTCACGTTTATATCCGAGAAGGAGGGCAATCATGGTAAGAACGGTTATCTGTGCAGTGAAGGCTTTGGTAGAGGCTACACCTATCTCAATGCCCGCATGCGTATAAACTCCCGCGTGAGTCTCACGTGATAAACCCGAGCCTGTGACATTGCAGATACCCAGCACCAGTGCGCCGGCATCCTTTGCCAGTTTCACGGCGGCAAGGGTATCGGCCGTTTCGCCGCTCTGGGATATGGCGATGACTATGTCTTCAGGGTCCAGTATGGGATCCCTGTACCTGAACTCTGAGGCATACTCCACCTCAACCGGTATGCGGGCGAGGTCCTCAATAAGATATTCACCGATCAGGGCCGCATGCCAGGAGGTGCCGCAAGCCACGATTATTATCCGGCGGGCATTTTGAAGCTGGGGTAGCACATTATGCAGTCCGCCAAGTTTTATATCACTCTGGTCGGGAACAAGCCTGCCCCTGAAAGTATCAGTAATTGAACGCGGTTGCTCAAAGATCTCTTTCAGCATATAGTGGTCAAAGCCATCCTTTTCATACTCGCCGGTTTCAATATTCAGGTTTTGAAGCTTTAATTTAGGCTCGTCAACCTGCAGGGTTTTAAGTATGAGCTCGTCCTTTTTGATTATCGCAACATCATTGTCGCTTAGATAAATGACCGATTTGGTATACTCAGCAATGGGAGAGGCATCGGAGGCAATGAAATATTCGCTGTTGCCTATACCGATGACAAGGGGACTGCTGCAACGGGCGGCAATAAGCTGATCTGGCTCATCCCTGCAGATGACAACCAGTCCGTATGTCCCCACCACCTTGGTTAGCGCAAGCCTGACGGCTGCTTCAGCCTTAATATCACCACTGAGGTAAATATGCTCAATCAGGTTTGCAAGAACCTCTGTATCGGTATCCGATGCGAATGAATAACCATTTCTTTCCAGCTCCTTTTTGAGCAGATCATAATTTTCTATTATCCCGTTGTGGATAATTATAATATGGCCGTTTTGGGAGGTGTGGGGGTGGGCGTTGATATCGTTTGGCTCTCCGTGGGTGGCCCATCGGGTATGTCCTATACCCACACTGCCGGTTATATCTTTTCCTCTTATATGATCTTCAAGATCCTGTATCTTCCCCTTGCATTTATATACTTTCGGGGTTCCGTCTAAAATTGAAATCCCGGCAGAGTCATAACCCCGGTATTCAAGCCTTTTCAGTCCGTTAATGAGTACAGGATAGGCCGGATTTGGACCTATATAGCCGATTATTCCGCACATATTTCAATGTTTTTGTTCAGGTAATCCCCGGCCGGCCCGCATCTAAACGATCATATTAAGGGCCTTGCATGATTTTATCAGTGTCTCGTGTAGATCATCTCGAGCCTGGCTCCCCCCAGGGAGTGTTTACTGTTCCTGAAAACAACCCTGTTGGGTGTCGTACCCGACTCCCTGGTACTCACATAAAGTGATTTATCTGTCCTTTTTCCGCGCACAAAAGCCTGGACCCAGTTAGTGATGTTCATTTCGTAATAACCCTGTTCAGAATTATAGGTGCCACCAAAATACTGATCTCCAAGTGCCAGATCGATAGTACCGAAAAGCCGGCCTTCATCATCTTTTTCAAGCAGTGCTATCCTGTTCGGCAAAGGATATTGTTCATCAATCGCTGTCTGATCCACAGGCAAATACAGCCGGGCCATGTTAATGCTCACAGGCATGGAGTCCCGCCATGTCTGGAGAAAATCAAAGTCAAGTCGTCCCATCACTCCGGCAGTACCCTGCACATAATAGACTGAGTCGTCCGTTCCCGTCTGCGATAAAACATCATAGAAAACTGCCTCAGAATAGTCATGCTTAAAAAGATTTACCCTGGGTATCCCCTGGTTGATGACAAAATCATACCTGAAACTGGTATCGGGAGTATCATTCCTGTAGTAGAGGGAAAGTTTCGAGTCCGGATGGTTAAGGTTAACGGTAAAAATAGAGCCATCTCCGTCCACCGGGTCAGCCTTTACATATACTCCTTTAAAATATTCGAGAAATTGCGCAAACGACACTGTAGCACTGTCAGGTGCAAAAAGAAGCTTATCCTGGAACCTTGTGCTGGTTATAGGAATGGCAATCAGTGTATCGCCCTCCTCCGGATTTATGGTATGGGCAGCCAGCACATCGGACTCGTAAATGATTTCCTCTGCGTCAAAATTGGAATAATAGCTGGTCTGCTCATCAATATCCTCTTTGATCTCATAGACCGTAATCTCCTGCGGCCCGTAATTTCCGCCATAGGTTCTGCTATAAAACAGATACAGGATAAGTGAATCGGCAACCCGGTCGGAGCCGAAATCAATCGGATTCCAGATTCTGATCTGAGTAAGGAAAGAGGCGTATAATCTGCCGAACAGGGGATCGTCCATAACGCCGAGCAATGAAACGGAATGGTTGAGTGCAGGGACTGAATCCATTTCCCAGACCGAGGTGTTTATCATCTCATCCCGGTAGGAATTAACAACGAACCTGTCGCCCGGGGGCTGCACCTCCAGTCCCACAAAACTTGGATCATCACATGAGGTAAACGTGAGAAGAAAAGATAAAAACAGCAGAAAAAAAGTTGCATATGACCCTTTCACCAAAAACCTGAACCCTTGAACTAAAAAATTATTTCGATACATCAAAAGACCCGTTTAAAATATTATCATAAAAGTCTGAGTATAGATCAACGTATTCTTCCGCAGCCTGGTATTCCAAAACCGGTTTATTTTGCTTCATCACATGATCTTTCAGTACAGAATCAATACTCTCCGAACCGATGATTATGCCGTCGGCATTAGCTATCGCCAGTTTTGAAAGATTGATGTAACTTGGAGGGTTAAGAATGCTGACATCTTTATCGGAAATTCCCTCAAGCATCATTTTTTTCCTGATACTTTTGTTAAGTGGTTCGGGAAAATTATCATCGTACACAGAGTAAATTATCCTGGACTGCTGGAAAAGGGGATCTTCACGGTAAGTTTTCTTCAGGTAGAGAGGCACAAGCGAGGTGAACCATCCGTGACAATGAACAATATCGGGCGCCCAGCGCAGTTTCTTGACCGTCTCCAGAACGCCGCGGGTAAAAAATATCAGCCTCTCATCATTATCCTTGAAATAAACTCCATCCTCATCGGCAAAGGTGTTTTTTCTTTGAAAATAATCCTCGTTGTCAATGAAGTATACCTGCATTCTTGCACATTGAATCGAAGCCACCTTGATGATAAGGGGGTGATCAGTATCGTCTATTATCAGGTTCATCCCCGACAGGCGGATCACCTCGTGAAGCTGATTGCGCCTCTCATTTACACAACCATACCTTGGCATAAAGGTGCGTATCTCCCGCCCGCGCTCCTGAACTCCCTGAGGCAGATTCCTCCCGATAACAGACATTTCCGAATCAGGAAGATAAGGGCTTATCTCCTGGGAAATATAAAGAACCTTTGTCTTTTCCATCTAACCACCTGAATTAAAAAAATACGGAACACCCAGCTTTATTATGCAGTAAAAAAGAATTAATCATTAGTCGTGTGTTCCATTGCTTTGCACAGTTATGTCACTGAATTAAAGTGCAGAAACTGATTATACGCTCCAAATCCTGACAAATGCAAAGATAATAAAAATATTCTATAACTCAATCGGCCGAATCTGCCTAATAGCTTCTAAATAGAAAACCCCCGGCTGAGGCTGAGGGCAGCATAAATAATAAATATAAGTATCTTAGCAGAATTAAATTTGTCCGCAAAATGATACTTGCCAGAACGCTCAGGGATGCCGGTTCATTTCTGTTCAAAATGAGGGAGGATAAGAGGTCTGTGGGACTGGTGCCCACAATGGGGGCTCTCCACAGGGGGCACCTTTCGCTTATCGAATGCTGCAATTCTGAAAATGCGGCTACGGTGGTCTCTATTTTTGTAAATCCTACACAATTCAATGATCCCAAAGACCTTAAGAACTATCCCCGCAACCTGGAAAGAGATATCAGTATGCTGAGGGAATCGGGTTGCGACATGTTGTTTGTACCCGGTATAAAAACCATCTATCCCCGGCCCGATTTGAGGATTTTTGATTTTGGGGGTCTCGAACGCAGGATGGAAGGGCAGTTCCGTCCCGGCCATTTTAACGGTGTAGCCCAGGTTGTGAGCCGCCTGTTTGATATAATCAAACCTGACAGGGCATATTTTGGTAAAAAGGATATCCAGCAACTGGCTATAATCCGCAAATTGACAGCCATGCTCAATTCAAATGTTGAAATAAGGGCCTGTGAGACCCTCAGGGAGGATGACGGACTGGCGATGAGTTCCAGGAATGTTCTGCTGAGTGCCGGAGAACGCGAAAATGCAGCCATCATAAACCGGACTCTCAGGGAAGCTGTCCGGAAAAAGGGAATGGAGGTGTGCGAGCTGAAGCAGTGGGTTGCAGATGTCATCAATAATAATCCGTTCCTTGAGCTTGAATATTTTGAAATAGTGGGCAGCAGCGACCTTCAACCGGTAAACCACTGGGCCGGCACTGAAGATGAATTAGTTGCCTGCATTGCGGTCCGCGCCGGCAGAATTCGTTTGATCGATAATGTTTTTTTTTCTAATTTTGCCTCATTATGATGATAGAGATACTTAAATCAAAGATCCACAGGGTAACTGTTACAGAAGCAGATCTCAATTACGTCGGAAGCATAACTATTGATGAGGATCTGATGGATGCTGCCAACCTGATAGAAAATGAAAAGGTACAGGTGGTGAACATCAATAACGGTGAACGTCTTGAAACCTATGTCATAAAAGGTGAGAGAGGCAGCGGACAAATCGGCATGAATGGCCCGGCAGCAAGGAAGATGGCGATCGGAGATATCATTATTATCATATCCTATGCCATGATGGACAGCGAAGAAGCACGCTCGTTCGAACCCCTGCTGGTATTTCCCGAAACACTGACCAACAAACTTATCACCGGATAATTGAGAAAAAAAATTGTAAATGTTGCCAGGATACTCCTTTTCCTTTCGATTGGGATTATTCTGCTGATTATTGCTTTCAGGGACATAAGCCTTGAAGATCTGGTTCTCGGACTCAGGTCTGCAAACTATTCCTGGGTCCTGCTATCGCTGACATTCGCCTTCCTTGCATTCATAAGCAGGACATACAGATGGATACTCCTGATTGAGCCGCTGGGATACAAACCCTCTCCAGAAAACACATTTTATGCCCTGATGACAGGCTACCTGGCCAATTTCATCCTGCCCCGGATAGGTGAGATAACCCGTTGCGGCTCGCTGAACCGGACCGAGAGGATCCCGGTGGATTCACTTATGGGTACGGTTATAACTGAAAGGATAAGTGACCTTATTGCTCTGTTACTGCTGGGGGCATATATCTTTTTCATTGAAATAGGATTTTTCGGCGACTTCCTGTATAACAATATTATTATCCCTGTTTACCAGAAAATTGCCCCCTGGTTCAGCTTCCACCTGTTCATCTACATTCTGATATTCATCTTCCTGCTGATGCTTATACTTTTTTACAGGATCATTGCGATATTGCTCAAGAAATACAAGCTTTTCAGGAGATTTGAAAAAATTACGGGCAGTATTTTTGCAGGGATGAAGTCAGTTTTTAAAATGAAGAAAACAGGCTGGTTCCTGGCACACACCATTTTTATCTGGCTGATGTATTACCTTATGACATGGGCTGTTTTCAGGGCGTTGCCGGCGACTGCCGGACTGGGGGGGAATGCTGTTTTGTTCATACTGGTAATCGGGGGACTGGGTATAGCGGCTCCTGTACAGGGAGGTATTGGGGCCTATCACTGGATAGTGAGCGTCGGGCTGGGCCTTTATGGTATTTCCAGGGAAGAGGGGCTGGTATATGCAACCCTTTCACATGAGTCCCAGGCCCTTTTGATGATCGTGCTGGGCTTACTTTCAATATTTATTATATTTTTGAAAAAGAAAGAAAAATCGCGACCTGTTGTACTAACCTCCTTACCTGACGAAAAAAGCCACCGGAATGAGTAAAAAAAATATTATAGAGTCGAAGATCCTCAAAGGGGAACAGATAGACCGGATGCTGGCCTACTGGAGTTTCAGGGACTACAGCATCGTGTTCACCAACGGTTGCTTTGATATATTGCATAAGGGGCATTTGGATTTCCTGGCAAGGGCATCGGACCTGGGCGATGTGCTGGTTGTCGGGCTCAACACAGACCGGTCGATAAGTGCCATAAAAGGTCGGGGACGTCCCATGCTGGATCAAAAAAGCAGGACACTGCTCCTTGCATCACTCTCCTTTGTTACCGCAGTTATACTGTTTGACCAGGAAACACCGGTAGAGCTGATCAGGCAGGTGCGACCCGACATTCTTGTCAAGGGCAGTGATTACAAGCTGGAGGAGATCGTGGGCCGGGAAATCGTAACGGAAATGGGCGGGAAAGTTTTTACCCTTGACATTGTCAAGGGGTATTCCACATCGTCTATAATACAAGGATTAAGGTAACGACAGGTTAAACTGCCTGCGGGCAAAAGGATATGGCAAAGACAAAAACAGTATTTATCTGCCAGAACTGCGGAGTCGAATCTCCCAAGTGGATAGGCCGCTGCCCCTCCTGCAGTGAATGGAACAGTTATGTGGAGGAGGTTATACCTGGTATTGCAAAAAAGTCAACCCGGGGCATGCGTTCAGCGGCAGTGCCGGAACTGATCTCGGAGATCCCTTCAGCAGATCAGCCGCGAATCAACACCCACAGCCGGGAATTCAACCGTATACTGGGAGGAGGCATTGTACCCGGGTCTGTGATCCTTATAGGAGGCGAACCCGGTATCGGTAAATCCACCCTTGCGCTGCAGCTTGCCATGCAAATGCCCGCCTTAAAAACACTGTATATCTCAGGCGAGGAAAGCAGCAGGCAGATAAAGCTGCGGGCCGACCGCATTGGGCCACAGGAAGGTGATTGCTACATACTGGGCGAAACCAACCTCGAGGCAATATATAATCATCTGAATAATATGAAACCCGGTCTTATTATTACAGATTCCGTTCAGACCCTGCAGACGGATAACATTGAATCACCTGCGGGAAGTGTCTCCCAGATCAGGGAGTGTGCTGCGGGACTGCTGAGGTATGCAAAGGAGACGGCCACACCGGTGCTGCTTATAGGCCATATTACCAAGGAAGGCGGCCTTGCCGGTCCGAAGGTCCTGGAGCATATTGTTGATGTAGTGCTTCATTTTGAAGGTGATCACAACCATTTTTACCGTGTACTTCGTTCAACAAAGAACCGTTATGGTTCAACATCGGAGATCGGTCTGTACGAGATGCAGGGCAACGGCCTGAGGGAAGTGGACAACCCCTCCGAAATCCTTATTACCCGGCATGAAGAAGATATCAGCGGTGTGGCCATCTCCGCCATGGTAGACGGGATGCGCCCCTTTCTTATTGAGATCCAGGCACTGGTAAGCACAGCAGCTTACGGTACCCCCCAGCGGTCATCCACGGGATTCGACCTGCGTCGCCTGAGCATGCTCCTGGCGGTACTGGAAAAAAGAGCCAGTTTCAGGCTTTCTTCCAAGGATGTTTTTCTGAATGTGGCAGGGGGACTGAAGGTGACAGATCCCGGAACCGATCTTGCTGTAATTACCGCCATCCTTTCATCGGACACCGATCTGCCTGTTGCCCGGGATATCTGCCTTGCAGGTGAAGTCGGGCTGTCGGGCGAGATAAGGCCTGTCGGCAGACTGGAGCAGAGAATTTCAGAAGCAGAAAAGATGGGTTTTAAAAAGATAGTGATCTCATCTTTCAATAAAAAGGCGGGGATTCAGAAAACCCATAATATAGAGGTCCTGCAGGCGGGAAAAGTGGAACAGCTGATCAGGATGATCCTGAAGCCATGATCAGTTACAGAACATAAGCTCGTCAATCTGCTTCTTCAGAGCCCTCTGAATGATGATGATCCTGAAAACATGTCAGTTATAGAACTCATCATAACGCCTTACAGGCGAAGAGCGGAATACCCTTTCACAATCCAGGTTGATATTAAACCCGGGAGGGGCCTCAAACTCATCCTCCTCGGTTATGCCAAGCGATTCATCAGCGTATACCTTCTCCATAAAAAGGGCCCAGATGGGAAGTGCCATATTGGCCCCCTGTCCGTGAAATATGGTATTAAACCTTATACCACGGTCCTCCCCGCCGGTCCACGCCCCCCCCACAAGCTGCGGCACCAGTCCCATAAACCACCCGTCAGAAAAACCCTGCGTGGTACCTGTCTTACCCCCCATTTGTCCGCTGAAACCGTACCTGAACCGGAGCCTTCTCCCCGTTCCCTCATTGACAACCGACTCAAGCAGATTTACCATCAGGTAAGCTGCATGCTCGGAGATCGCCTCTTCAATTCTGGGCTGGAACTCCGCCAGCACGTTCCCGTGCCGGTCCTCTATCCTTGTCACCATTACTGGAACATTGTAAACACCATGATTAACATAGGTGGCAAATGCCCCTGCCATTTCATAAAGTGATATGTCTGTAGTCCCCATGAATACAGACAGTACCGGATCGATGGGGCTCTGGATTCCCAGTTTCCTGGCAACCTCGATCACTGCCGGGGGATTGAACTGCTTCATCAGCCATGCGGAAATATTGTTTACCGAGTTTGCCAGGCCCCATTTAAGGGTAACCATCCTGCCATCATAATCGGTCGGCCCTGCATTTTTTGGTGTCCATATTGAATCATTCACCTCAAAGGACTGGGGCACGTTGGGAGCCATATCACAGGGAGAGAATCCCTCCTGCATGGCAAGCGTATAGAGGAAAGGCTTGAATACCGAGCCTGCCTGGTTCCTGCCAACCCTGACATGGTCAAATTTGAAGTGCCTGAATTCCGGCCCTCCCACATAGGCCCTGATATGGCCGTTTGCAGGATTCATGGCTATAAAGCCGGAACGCAGGAAGGCCTTGTAATACCATATCGAATCTATTGGCGTCATCACCGTATCAATATCCCCTTCCCATGAGAAAACCGACATTGATACAGGGGTATTGAATATCCTTATTATTGAATCCCGGGGCACCCCGGCCCAGTTGAGTTTCTGATAACGGTCCGTCCGCCTCATAGTCCTTTCTATATTAAGCTCAACCTGTTCGGCATTAAGGTCATCCGAAAAGGGATTGCGAGTATAGCTCCTGCGGACACGCTCAAAATCTTTTTGCAGATTACCACCCAGGTGCTCATTGAGCGCCTCCTCGGCATAGAGCTGCATGCGGGAATCTATGGTGGTATGGATTCGCAGACCGTCGCGGTAAAGGTTGTAACTGGAACCGTCAGGCTTGAAGTTCTTATTGGTCCAACCATAAAGGGGGTTGTCGGCCCATTCAAGAGAATCTTCCAGGAAACGCTGATAGGAGATGTAATTCCCCCTTACCGGCTCCCTTGCCGTAAGTGTAACCCTCACCTGCTCACGGAAATGCCTGGCCAGTCCCACATTATGATCCTGCACCAGGTAATCCAGTTCTATGGGCAGGGCTGCCAGGGAGTCATAGTCACTATCTGAAATAAAGTCATACCTGTTAAGCTGCCCGAGCACTATATTCCTCCGTACTATCGCCCTTTCCGGGTTCCTTACGGGACTGAACCATGACGGGGCCTTCAGTACGCCCACCAGCAGGGCGGCCTCCTCAACCTTAAGTGAATCGGGCGTGGTATTGAAATAAGTCCTTGCGGCAGTTTTTATCCCGAAGGAATGGCTTCCGAAATCGACCGTGTTGAGATACATCACCATTATCTCATCCTTGGTGTAGTTCTTCTCCAGCTTCACTGCAGTAACCCACTCCTTGAACTTGGTAATGCCAAGGTTTATTTTCCTGGAAATGCCGAACCGGTAGGAGGTGGTGTCACGTGGGAAAAGATTCTTTGCAAGCTGCTGTGTTATGGTGCTTCCCCCACCTGCATCCTGCTGCAAAACAATGGATTTTATAAAAACCCGTGCCAGTCCCCGAGCATCGATCCCCGCATGGTTGCGAAACCTGATATCCTCGGTTGCAAGCAAAGCATTTACCACATTGTCGGAGAGTTCATCAAATTCAACATAGGTGCGGTTCTGCAGGTAGTAATGCCCGAGCATCTCTCCGTCGGCTGAGAAAACCTGCGAGGAAAGGTTATTCTGAGGATTCTCAAGATCCTCAAAAGTGGGCATAAATCCCATCCTCCCTGCTGAAATCAGGGTGAAAATCACAATCAGAATGAGCAGCGGCAAAGAAAACAGGCCCCACAAGGCAGCCAGAAAAATCCTTTGCTTTTTTGTTTTAATATTTTTTTCTTTCTTCATACCTGTATTAAACGACTGGTGAACGGGCAATTAACCAGAGGTTTTACTTATTGATATATCAAGTATCATTCCAAATCCGGCACAAAAATAGTAAATAATATTTATTAATATTTTCTTCTGTAAAAAGCATAAATTTTGTCTTAATAAAATATCCAAAATTTCTGCTTACAGTCGTAAACGCTTCGCTTTAACATAAAATTTTTTTCATCTGTTTGTGTGTAATTTTGATGAAAAAAATTTCATGTACATTTGTCGTTACAAAGCCAAATGCTTTACTTTGTGCATTTTTATTCCGTATCTCTAAATGTAACAAAATGGCAGTCAATCTGGTTATAGTTGAATCGCCGGCAAAGGCAAAAACCATAGAGAAGTTCCTTGGCGGAGACTTTACCGTTAAATCAAGTTTCGGACACATAAGAGACCTCTCCAAAAAAAACTTCGGTATCGATATAGAGAACGGGTATAATCCGCAATACATTATCCCCGACGATAAAAAGAAGGTTGTCGAGGATCTCAGAAAGAGCGCCAAAAATGCCCGGATGGTATGGCTGGCCTCTGATGAGGACCGGGAAGGGGAGGCCATAGCCTGGCATCTTATCGAAGTGCTGGAACTCAAACCTGAAAAAGTGAAACGCATTGTTTTTCACGAGATAACCCAGGAGGCCATAAAAAAAGCCATAGCCAACCCAAGGCCCGTCAATATGGAGCTGGTAAATGCACAACAGGCACGAAGGGTGCTTGACCGTCTTGTGGGCTTTGAGCTTTCACCGGTGCTGTGGAAAAAAGTAAAACCTGCCCTTTCCGCCGGAAGGGTCCAGTCCGTGGCAGTCCGCCTTCTTGTTGAGCGCGAAAGGGAAATTCTTGCATTTAAAAGTTCATCAGGCTACCGTGTCACCGCGCGATTCGAGGTAACAACCGGTAAAAATGAAAAATCGGAATTTAAAGCTGAACTTCCCGTTCGTTTCCCCGACAGGGAAAAAGCAATGCAGTTTCTCCGGAAATGCTCCGGGGCCGTCTATCTGATAACTGATGTTAGCACAAAGCCATCAAAAAAATCCCCTTCGGCCCCTTTTACAACCTCCACACTGCAGCAGGAGGCCGGAAGAAAACTGGGGTTTTCGGTAGCGCAGACTATGGCGCTTGCCCAAAGGCTCTACGAATCGGGGAAGATCACCTATATGAGGACCGACTCGCTTAATCTTTCCGGTTCTGCAATATCAGCTGCAGCGGAACATATAAAATCGGAGTTTGGCGAAAAGTATCTTAAGGTACGTAAATACAAGACCAAATCAAAGGGTGCGCAGGAGGCCCATGAGGCTATACGGCCCACCTATATGGAACATAAGATCGGGGGAAACAACCCGAATGAACAAAGGCTATATGAGCTTATATGGAAGCGGACCATCGCCTCGCAAATGAGCGATGCACTGATGGAAAAAACAAATGTGACCATCAGTATATCGAATGCGGAAGAGAACTTCGTCGCCTCCGGGGAAGTGCTCAGATTTGACGGATTTTTGAAGGTGTATATTGAATCGAGCGACGACGAACAGGAAGAGAATGGTAAAGGATTGCTCCCCCCCCTTCAGAAAGGTGACCGGCCCGTTGCACTTAACGTAACCGCCACCGAACGTTTCACGCAGCATCCGCCCCGGTATACTGAAGCAAGCCTGGTTAAAAAACTTGAAGAGCTTGGTATAGGCCGGCCTTCAACTTACGCTCCGACGATCTCCAATATTCAGAACCGCGGTTATGTGATCAAGGAGGACAGGCCGGGCACGGAACGTAAATACACGGTCATTGAACTTGACAGAAGCAACAGGATAAGCGAGGATGTAAAATCTGAAGTCACCGGTAAGGAAAAAGCCAAGCTGTTCCCCAACGATATCGGAATGGTGGTAAATGATTTTCTTATGGATCATTTTAACGATATCCTGGACTTTAATTTTACCGCCAGTGTGGAAAAGGAATTTGACGATATTGCTGAAGGGAAGCTCTCCTGGCCTGAAATGATAGATAAATTTTACAATCCGTTTCACAGGAAGGTGGAGGATACCCTTGAAACAACCGAAAGGAACAAGGGAGAAAGGTACCTCGGGATTGATCCAAAAAGCGGTAAAAATGTTTACGTCAAGATAGGGCGGTTTGGCCCAATGGCACAGACAGGTGATTCCGATGCTGATGAAAAACCAAAGTTTGCCGCATTGCGCAAGGATCAGCGACTGGAAACCATCACCCTTGAAGAAGCGCTTGAACTTTTCACGCTTCCGAGGAAAATCGGGTTATATGAGGGTAAAGAGGTGTTTGCAGGAATAGGCCGCTTTGGACCATACATACGCCACGACAACAAGTTTGTATCACTTAAAAAAGATATTGACAGCCCCTATACCGTTGAACTTGACCGCGCCATTGAGCTGATAGAGGAAAAAAGGAGGGCAGAGAGGGAAAAAATAATCAAGGAGTTTGACAAACCTGAGGGCCTGTCAATTCTCAAAGGACGATGGGGACCTTATATATCATACAAAAAAAAGAACTACAAGATTCCCGGGGATATTGACCCTGAAACCCTGGAAAGTGATGATTGTATGGAGATAATCGGCAATAGCCGGGAAAAGCCCGCGAAGCGTAAACCAGCCGGTAAAACCAAAAAGCGAAAATAATAGCCTCATAATGGAACTGACCGACTATTTTGAACCGGTATCGGTGGACTCCGATTACCGTCTGGGCGAAAAAACTGCTTTCGGCAATTTCGTTCATAAATATCTTGAGAAAAAAAAAATACCCGAGTGGGAAAAAGCAGATATCGCACTGATGGGCATATCTGAATATCGCGGTGCGCACAGGGACAATTGCAGCAATGCCGCCGATCAGGCCAGGAAATGCCTCTATGAGCTGTCGCGGACAGACGAAAAGATGAAGATTGCCGACCTGGGTAACCTCAGGGCAGGTAAAAGCTTAGAGGACAGCTACGCGGCACTGCGTGACGTAATGGCTGAACTTCTTGCGAAAAACACCATCCCCATGATACTGGGTGGCAGCAGGGACCTTACGCTGGCAATGTTCAGGTCGTATGAGATCAGTAACAGGACCATCAACCTGACAGCGGTCGACAGCAGGGCAGGAATGGGCAGCGACCATTACCCCGACATTGATGTCAAGGAAAAATCTTATCTCAGCACCATCATCTCTTCCAAATCCAAATACCTTTTTAACTATACCAATATCGGTTACCAATCCTTTTTCGCAGGGAAAAATGAGACAAGACTGCTTGAAGATCTTATGTTCGACAGCTTCAGGCTGGGACTGGTCAGGGAGAACCTTGCAGAAACAGAGCCTGTTCTGCGCGATACCGATCTTCTTATGATAAGCATGTCGTCAATAAGGCAATCGGATGCTCCCGCCGCCCTCTTCCCCTCCCCCAACGGCTTTCAGGGAGAGGAGGTCTGCCAGCTTGCATGGTACGGAGGGAAGAGTGAAAGGCTGACAAGTTTAGCGGTGGTGGACTGGTACGGTTCGTATGACCGCAGATACCACACTGCTCATCAGGCAGCACAGATAGCCTGGTATTTCATTGACGGCTATTACAAACGAAAAGGCGAATACCCTTTTAATCCGGCGAAAGAGTGTACAAAATTCATTGTTAATCTTACCGGTACAGGTAATGAAATAATTTTTTACAAAAGCAGCAAAAGTGACAGGTGGTGGATGGAGGTTCCCTCGTCAAAACTGCCCAGGAGCCTTATGGTGGCCTGCTCATACGAAGATTACCGGAGAGCATGCCGCCAGGAAGTGCCAGAGAGGTGGTGGCAGAATTTCAGAAAAATAAACCACTAAAAGCAATTTAACCGTATAACACCCTGAATATAAATGACCAGCACCTTTTGCCCGGATCCACCTGATTATTTTGTGTGAAATAGTTTTTTTTTATTTTCTTTACAAACAATAATAAAAAACAGAATTATAAAATAAAATCTGTAGTATCCGGTTTATTATGAAAAGAATTCTTTGTTTGATTTTTTTCACCTGTACGGTCCTCACTGGAAATTCACAACAGGACCCTCAGTTCAGTCAAAGCATGTTCAATATTATGATGTTTAATCCGGGATCCGTAGGAAGCAAGAATGCAATCTGCGCAACCGTAATCAACCGCCAGCAATGGATGGGATTTGAGGGTGCCCCTGTTACAACGGTTTTCACCGCAAATTCCCCTTTCAGGCTGTTCGGGGCGGATCACGGCGCCGGGCTTCACATATTAAATGATGAGATTGGTTTCGAGACCAACCTGAGCATCAATGCATCATATGCTTACAGGATGAATGTACGGGACGGGAAACTGGGAATAGGATTGGGGTTCGGAATTATTAATTCTTCGCTTGATGCGGAATGGGTTATCCCTTCGGGTGAAGGACATACCCCGGCCACGGGAGACCCATCTATACCTGCCGGTAATGAAAGCACCCTTACGCTGGATTTCTCAGCAGGGCTTTTTTATTACACCGATGAACTGTACGTGGGTTTCTCTGCAACTCATGTTGGACAGCCTGTAATAGAATATACCCCCACAGCAACTCCATTTTTGAAAAGGCACTATTACCTTACAGCAGGGTACGGCATATCACTCACCAATCCTTCCTACAAGCTGCTTCCGGCAGTACATATGCAGTCTGACGGGGTTATTACCCAACTTAACCTGGGCAGCCTGATCGAGTATAATAATAAATTATGGGGAGGCATCTTTTACAGGTTCGGTTCTGCAGTCGTCGCCATAGCGGGACTGGAGCTGTTTAATGGCATCAATATAGGTTATTCATACGATTTTTCAACAACCGCGATCATGAGTCACAACAAGGGAACTCATGAGTTTTTACTCAGATATTGTTTCGATCTTGGCACGGATCGGACACCCCAAAGATACAGAAGCATAAGAATTTTATAAAAAAATGAAACCTACGTAAGGGTTTTTCAGTAAAAGGAACAGCAGTCCATAAAGCTGTAAAGGAATTATCAGGCATGAATATTCCATCTGATAAATAAAAAATAAATTTTAAACAGATGAAACAATTTGTTTTTTTAGTAACACTAGCCGCAATAATCCTCTCAGGATGTGGCAGAGCCCCCAGCGGTGAGCTTGTTGGTGTTCAGGGGAGAAAAAAATGGCATGAACCCGATCCTTACGGAATGGTTTTCATACCGCAGGGTCATTTCATTATGGGACCCAATGACGAAGATGTCATGTTCGCTCAAAATGCTTTGACCAGGACAATTTCGGTTGATGCATTCTGGATGGATGAAACAGAGATAACAAACAACAAGTACCGTCAGTTCGTATACTACGTAAGGGACTCAATAATGAGGAGAACTCTGGCCGACTATGGTTTTGATGAGTTTTTAATAATGACCGACGATCTGGACAGGGATCTGGATGAACCACGCCTGAACTGGCGCACCAGGATCAACCTGAGGGACCCGGACGTGGTAGATGCGCTGGAAGATTTGTACTATCCTGCACGGGAGCGTTTTAACAACAGAAAAGAACTGGACACCAGGAAACTGGTTTATGAGTACTTCTGGGTGGATTACGAACAGGCTGCCCGCAGGGGAAACCGATGGAACCCGGAAACCCAGCAATATGAGGGAACCGTATTTAACCAGGCGGGAGAGGAAGTTCCTATTGTCGACCGCTCCTCCTTCGTGCTGCGTGACCAGGTCAATGTCTATCCCGACACTATGGTATGGATACACGATTTTACATACTCCTACAATGAGCCTATGGCCAATATGTATTTCTGGCATCCCTCCTATGACGATTACCCCGTGGTAGGTGTTACCTGGAAGCAGGCTGTTGCATTCGGTATCTGGCGGACCAATTATCTCAATGAGCATCTTGCCAGAAGGGGACAGGGCTTTGTGCAGAACTACCGGCTGCCCCTTGAGTCAGAATGGGAATATGCAGCCCGGGGAGGTATACCATTGTCAATGTATCCGTGGGGAGGCCCTTATACACGCAACATGGAAGGCTGTTTCCTGGCCAACTTTAAACCCATGCGGGGTAATTACACTGACGACGGCTGGCTCTATACTGCTCCTGCAGCCTCTTTTGAACCCAACGATTACGGTTTGTATGATATGGCCGGAAACGTGGCAGAATGGACAGAAAACGCATATGACGAGTCCTTCTACACCTTTTCGCATGACATGAACCCCAACTATAAGTACAACGCATTACCGGATGATCCTCCCGCCCTCAAAAGAAAAGTGGTAAGGGGGGGCTCATGGAAGGATATAGCATTTTACCTTCAGGTAAGTACAAGGAGCTATGAGTATCAGGACACCGCAAAATCCTATGTAGGATTCAGAAACGTGCGTTCATATCTCGGAAGCAGCAGGTAAAAGTATATATAAATATAACCAGTTTCGTTTTGCAATACCCAAAATATAGTAATATCCGTTATACTCTGAGAAAAAAATAAATTGATAACTAAACTATAAGAAAAATGAAATTTTCAGAACTAGTACATAGCTCCGGGTGGAAGGCCTTCATGGCCAAGCTATATGGCATAGGTGCATCAATAGTTATCCTTGGTGCCCTGTTTAAGCTCCAGCACTGGCAGGGAGCCAACCTTATGCTGATCGTGGGCCTGGGAACTGAGGCTGTTATCTTCTTTTTCTCGGCCTTTGAGCCCCTTCATGAAGAACTGGACTGGACCCTTGTATACCCCGAGCTGGCGGGTATGCATGAAGATCCTGATGAAATTAACCCGATGCTCCAGAAACGTACAAGAGGAAATGATAATTATTCCGGCGGAGGCGGTAACCCGGCATCAATTACGAAATTTGACCAGATGCTGGAAAATGCAGAGATCACTCCTGATCTCTTTGAGAGACTCGGACAGGGTTTAAAGAACCTTAATACAACAATGGCAAAGCTATCTGACATTTCCGATGCCTCCCTGGCAACGAATGAATATGTCTCCAACATTAAAAGTGCCGCCCTGTCAGTAAGTTCTCTTACAGAATCGCTGGAAGGTTCAACCGAAAATCTGAAGGGCAATGTAAATAATCTGTCCGAATCCTATCAGAAAAATTCAGAGGTTATTCAAAATTCAACAAACCAGCTGGTAAGTTCATACGACCTTCTGAAGGAATCAATAAATACCGAGCATTTAACCATTATGGATGGCAACAAGAGCATTGGTGAGAAACTGGGTTCCATCAACAAGAACCTGGATGCACTGAATGCTGTTTATGAACTTCAGTTACAGAACAACAATGAACATCTTAAGAGTTCACAGGTGGTTTACAATGATTTCGGGAAAATTACCAGCAACCTTAAATCCTCTGTTGAGGAAACTGAAAAATATAAGCAGGAGATTAGCAATCTCAGCAAGAATCTTTCTGAACTGAATTCAGTTTATGGAAATATGTTGTCTGCCATGAATGTCGTGAGCAGAAAATAGTAATTGAAACAATAAATTATCCACACCGTTATGGCCGGTAAAAAAGAAACCCCGAGACAAAAACTGATCGGAATGATGTATTTGGTGCTGCTGGCGATGCTTGCACTTAATGTATCCGTGGAAGTACTTGATGCCTTTATCGTGGTAGATGACGGACTCACAAGGACCACTGAAAATTTTGCGAGAAGCAGTGAAGCTACTTATAGTGAATTTGCACAGCGTTATGCTGAAAATCCTCAGAGGGTGGGTCCGTGGAAAGATAAAGCCGACCAGGTGAGACTGCTGGCAAATGACCTCTATGAATACATTCAGGAACTTAAACTTGAAATTATCCGGGCAACAGGAACCCGTGGCCAGGAAGCGATAGTAGATGGCAGGATCGTGGGTGATCTTATAAGAGCAAAAGAAAACACAAGCATCCCGTCAAATGTAATGCTGGAAGGCTTAAATCCAAAAGCTACAGAGCTAAGGGAAAGAATCGAAGGCTTCAGGGAAGAGCTCCTGAGTATGGTCGACCCTGATCATACCGGGGTAATACAGTCCATCGAAACAAACCTGGATACTTCTGACCCTCCTGTAAAAGAGGGTGTTACCAAAAGCTGGGAAGAACAGCAATTCTATTATATGCCGCTTGTGGCAGCAATTACAATGCTTTCAAAGATGCAGGCAGATGTCAGGAATGCCGAGTCGGATATCACAACCTATCTTCTGGATCAGGTGGACGCCGGTTCATTTATGTTCAATTTCCTTGAAGCCACGGTCATTCCCCGTTCCAACTATGTGTTCAGGGGAGACCAGTTCGAGGCAAGCGTTTTCATTGCAGCCTTCGATACCACGCAGGCACCCGAGGTACTTGTCGGAAATTATGAGCGGGTAGAGTTGCCCGACGGAACCATCGACTACCAGATGACAGGCCAGCCCCAGACGCTGGAAGTTGAACAGGGCAAGGGAATATACCGCGCCAGGCCGACAAGTCTCGGTTACCATAGCTGGGGGGGACTGATACGGTTGCGCAATCCTGACGGATCGGTTATCAGCAGGCCTTTCAGAAGTGAGTACCAGGTTGCCGAACCAAACCTTGTCGTTTCTCCTACTGCAATGAACGTGTTCTATCTTGGAATTGACAACCCTGTAGAGATTTCTATTCCCGGTCTGGCGGCTGACCAGATAACTCCGACAGTCACCAATGGCACTATAAGGAGGGTTTCCGGAACCAACTACATAGTTGTACCCAACCGGACCGGTGAAGCGCAGGTATCAGTCAGCGCCAATATTGACGGTGGCAGGAGGAATATGGGCTCAAGGAATTTCAGGGTCAGAACCGTTCCCGATCCGGTTGCAAAAGTTGCCGGTCGTACAGGCGGTAATATAGGAAGGAATTTACTTCTGGCACAAACAGGGGTGCTGGCCGATATGGAGAATTTTGATTTCGACCTCAGGTTCATTGTCCAGAGTTTTAATGTTGTTTCAGTCGGCACCGGCGGTTTTGTTACCGATGCTTCTTCAAACAACAATCTCTTTACCGATGCACAGAGGGAAATTATCAGGAATGCCAGCAGGGGCCAGAGGATCTATATTGAAGATATAGTAGCCAGAAGTACAACCGGCGATGAGAGGAGGCTTCCTACCATCAGTTTCAGAATAGACTAGTTCATAATAACAGTAAACTCACATTTATATTGAGATGAAGAATTTAACAGCAATACTAATGATCGCAGCAGTTTTTTGCCTTGGAGGAAAAACTGAACTGAAATCGCAGGACCTGACCACAGGGAGCATCTATCAGAAAGAGAATGTCCCCTACAGAAAGCCTGTCCCCCTGCCTCACCTTCGTGAAGCTGATGTCCCATGGTCCAAGATGTTATGGAGAATGGTTGACCTGAGGGAAAAGGCGAACCACAACCTGTATTTCCCGACTGAACCCTTCGGTCCGAGAATGAGTCTTATAGATGTGCTTTACCGGGCCGTTCAAAATGGTGAACTTGAAGTCTACAACACTGAAGAATTCAGGGTCCCTGTAGACCTCGAGGTCATTGACAGCAGGCTGGGAGGAGGAGTCAGAACCGAAACGGTAGTTGACGTTACCACCGGCGAAACCGTGGAGCGGGAGATAGTCGGCGATGTCCGCACCTTTGAGGTGCGCGAATACCTTATACTGGAGCAATGGTATTTCGACAAGCGCCATTCAAGGTTCGGTTCAAGGATAGTAGGTTTCAGCCCCATCAGGGTGTATACTACCGATGACGAGGGTGTTGAGGAAGGTGAGATACGCAGGCAGAATGTATTCTGGGTCTATTATCCTGCTGCCAGGGAGGTACTTGCCCGTCATGAAATTTACGGACGCAGCAATGATCTTTCAAACCTCTCATTTGACGACCTCTTCCTTCAAAGACGGTTTTCAGGATACATCTATCGCGAATCAAACGTATTCAACAACAGGGCTATCAACGAATATGCAGTGGGCCGTGACGCACTGCTTGAATCGCAAAGAATTCATAATGCAATATTCGATTTTGAACAGGATCTCTGGGAATATTGACGATATGCTCATATTATAAATGCTCTTATAAAAAAACCGGAACATGTCCGGTTTTTTTATTGTGTACCGCCAATGGCCGCTATTTCTAACGTGCAAAGCAGAAGGGAGTGATGACCTACAAGTATTCCTCCCCCTTTTTTATTTTCACATCATTCAGAAAATGTTTTATCCTTTGTTCATCCTCCTTCCGGCAGACAAGCAAAATATTCCCTGATTCAACTACTATATAACCATCCAGCCCCTGCAGGACAACTATCTTGTCGTCAGGTAAATTGATGATGGAGTTTTTCACGTCATAGCTGAATACATTTTCCCCGGAAAGCATGTTCCCGTTCATATCCCTTTCAGAATGCTCGTAGAGTGAGCCCCAGGTACCCAGATCAGACCATCCGAAATCGGAGATCAGTACATAAACATCTTCTGCCTTTTCCATTATACCGTAATCCACAGAGATATTCTTGCATGTGGCATAAATATCGGTAATAAACTTTCCCTCGCCGGGAGTATCATAAATGTCCATCCCTGATGCGAAAAGTGAATCAACATCGGGAAGGAAACTGGAAAATGCCTCCATTATTGAATTCAGTGACCAGATAAAAATTCCCGAGTTCCAGAAAAACTCACCGCTCTCATAAAAGATCCTGGCAAGTTCTATATCGGGTTTTTCAGTAAATGTCTTTACCTTGCGGAGATTATCAGGTTTGCCGGAAAGTTTGCCGGTATTTGCCTGTATATAACCATAACCTGTTTCGGGCCTGTTGGGTTTTATACCAAGCGTAAGCAAAGCATTTTCCGATTCAGCAACTTCAAGCGACTTCCTTATTACATCAAGGAAAATGTCCTGTTTAAGGATCAGGTGATCGGCCGGAGAAACAACCACAACGGCATCGGGGTTCCTCAGTTTTATCTTGTAATTGGCATAAGCTATACAGGGAGCAGTGTTTTTTCTCATTGGTTCAAGAAAAACATTTGAGGGATCCAGCCCCGGCAGCTGCTCAAAAACAAAATCGCTGTAACTTGCACTTGTCACAATGATTATGTTCTCCGGGAGGAAAATCTCACTGAACCGGTCCCACGTGGCCTGCAGCAAAGTCCGCCCGGTACCGAGTATATCGAGAAACTGCTTGGGCCTGGATATTTTGCTGAGAGGCCAGAACCGGCTGCCGATACCTCCCGCCATAATAACGCAATAATGATTTTTATCCATAACGTTGATCTGCTTTTTTAAATATTAAATGCAAAAGTAAGAAAACCATTTTACTTTTAGTTAAATTATTATAACCGTTATCGTGCATATAGCAAGCACTGAAAAATATTCGCTGCTATTTGATGAAATGTACATTAAATTTTTTCTGCGTAAAATTACGCACAGACGCGTTAAAAAATTACTATTTTTACACTGGTTACAATATGAGGCATTACAGGCATCTTTTTGACAACCGGTCAAATTCAAACCCGATACTTCTGATCCCCCGATAATGACCCTTCTGCATCACATAGGACGATATACCCTCCTGATAAAAAGGGCTTTTGCCAGGCCTGAAAAGCACAGCATCTATTATATGCGGCTGATCAGGGAGATGGAGGTCCTGGGTATTAACTCAACCGGTATAGTAGCAATCATCTCCTTTTTTATGGGGGCGGTGATAACCATCCAGACGGCATATAACACCGAGAGCCCCCTCTTCCCCAGTTACCTGATCGGACTCGCCGCACGCGATTCCATACTGCTCGAGTTTTCCAGCACCATAGTGGCACTCATCCTTGCCGGGAAAGTAGGGTCAAACATTGCTTCTGAAATAGGCACTATGAGGGTTACCGAGCAGATAGACGCACTTGAGATAATGGGGGTCAATTCGGCTGGTTACCTGATTCTGCCTAAGATCATTGCCTTAATGATCCTTGCCCCCTTTCTTTCGATACTCAGCATGGTGATCGGCATCTTCGGGGGGTGGATTGCAGGCACAACAGTAGGGGTGGTCACAACACCGGACTATGTGTACGGGATCCAGTATGCCTTTATCCCCTACTACATCACCTATTCGCTCATCAAATCGGTGGTTTTCGCATTCATTATAACCTCGGTTTCATCCTACCACGGTTATTACACCAGGGGAGGCGCCCTTGAGGTGGGACGCTCAAGCACCATGGCCGTGGTACACAGCAGTGTCGTAATACTCCTGTTCAACCTGATACTAACCCAACTGCTCCTCTCATGATTGAAGTCCGCGACATAAACAAATCATTTGACGGCCAGCAGGTACTGCATGACATCTCGATCAATTTTGAGCATGGCAAGACAAACCTGATAATAGGAAAGAGCGGGTCGGGAAAGACCGTGCTGCTGAAGTGCATTATCGGGCTGCTTGAGGTGGACAGCGGAGATATTTTCTACAGCGGCCAGTGCTTCACCACCATGGGGCAAAAGGAGAAAAAGCAGATCAGGCAGAAATTCGGGATGCTTTTCCAGGGTGCAGCACTTTTTGATTCACTCAGCGTGGAAGAAAACGTAAGGTTCAAGCTCGATATGTTCACCGGCATGAGCAATGCCGAGAAGAAGGAGAGGGTCAATTTCTGTCTGACAAGGGTTGACCTGGAGGGGAAAAACAAACTTTACCCTTCCGAGCTCAGCGGAGGAATGAAAAAAAGGGTCGCCATAGCCCGTGCCATAGTCCTTAATCCCCGCTACCTTTTCTGCGATGAGCCCAACAGCGGTCTGGATCCGCAGACCGCAATACTGATTGACAAGCTAATAAAAGATATCACCGAAGAGTTCAACATGACAACCATAGTCAACACCCACGATCTTAACTCGGTTATGGAAATAGGAGAAAAGGTGGTTTTCATTCACGAGGGATGGAAATGGTGGGAAGGTACCAATAAAGAGATACTGGAGACGGAAAACAATGAACTGAATGATTTTGTTTTTGCCACCAGGCTGGTGAAGCAGTTAAAGAATATTGATGAAATCTGATGAAATCTGATGAAATCTGATGAAATCTGATGAAATCTGATGAAATCTGATGAAAAATCCCAATAATTGAAACGAATGCAACGCCCGGCAATATTTATCATCACCGGAGAGCAGGGTGAAGGGAAAAGCAGCTTTGCCGCAGCCCTGGCAGACATCCTTCTGGAAAACCAGTTAAAGGTTAAAGGCATCATTGCAGAGGGTTACTGGGAGGGCCCCGTAAGGACGGGCTTTGATCTTACCGATCCTGATACCGGCATCAGGATACCCCTTGCCGAAAAAGCAGACACCGGCAGTCCGGTTGTCCCTTCTGATTCAGTAAAAGACAACGGACCGGGAGGTTTTGTTTTCCATAAGTCCGCCCTGAGAAAAGGCAATTCCATTATAAGACAGGCAATAACCCGGAAGTATGATATTATAATCATTGATGAGATTGGAGCCAGTGAACTCAGGGGAGAGATCTGGTCGGAGCCTCTCGAAATGCTTCTCAGGTCCCACCGTGGTATCCTGTTGCTCGCAGTGAGAAAGAAGTTTCTCGAAACCGTTACCGGTCACTGGCAGATAGATCCGGCAGGGATCTTCGACATCTCATCGGTAAGGGCAGAAGAAGCGGCAGAAATAATCCTTGGTTACATATCATCACTTCCCCCGGATGCAAGGTGATGTTACCAGCTCCGGCACCGGAAGCAACGGCATTGATAATATCTGGCTTAAGGCGGCAGTGAGTGGCGGACTGTGGGCTGCCGTCGAGATCATACTTGGCAGTTTTCTTCACAACCTGCGGGTCCCCATGGCCGGATCGATCCTTGCCTCCTTCGGGATCATCCTGATGATAGCATTTTTCCAGATCTGGCCGGAGCGGGGACTGATTTGGAGGGCAGGGCTTATATGCGCACTCATGAAGTCGATCTCGCCAAGTGCAGTTATTCTCGGGCCGATGACGGGCATTATGATGGAGGCGCTGCTGCTGGAAGCAGGCATAGTGCTGCTGGGCAGGAACCTTGCCGGATACCTCGCGGGTGGGGCCCTGGCCCTCTTCAGCGCCCTTTTGCACAAGCTGATGAGCCTTTTGCTGCTCTACGGTTTTAACATTATTACCATTTACCTGAATCTCTTCTATTTTGCCTCACGGCAGATAAACATACCGGAGGCAGATCCCTGGCTGCTTATCTCGATACTTGGGGGACTCTATCTTTTAATCGGGGCACTGGCAGCTCTTGCAGGATACATAGTGGGACAAAGGGCCCTGAAGGAGCCGGGGACGGCAGGGATGTCGCAGCGAAACCCTGAAACCGGCATCATGTCGCAGCGAAACCCTGAAACCCGCTCGAGACTGCTCCCCAAAAAGCCGGTCAGCGACATCTTTGAGCCCGTCACAGGCAGTTTTTCGCTGCCTCTGTTCATCCTCCATATTACTGCAATACCGGGGGGACTGGTACTGATGAATTTTTCAGGACGTTTAGTGGCATATCCGGTGCTGATAATTTACACCTTGTTTTGCCTTGTATATTATAAAAACACCATCAGAAGATTCAAAAAGCCCCTTTTCTGGTTCCAGCTGCTTGTAATCATACTGCTGGCAACCATATTCCTTGAAAGTTTTGAAAAAGGAACCCCTGTTATTAACTGGAGCGGCATACTGGCCGGCGTGGACATGAACATAAGGGCTATTCTTGTTGTAGCGGGGTTTTCTGCTCTCAGCACTGAACTGAAAAACCCTTTAATTACAAATTTCCTGCTTAAAAGGGGCTTCAGGCAGCTTTATCTTGCCATCTCTCTGGCATTCCGGGCACTTCCGTCAATGATGGAGGAGATATCCAAACCAAAACGATTCTTTTCAGGACCGTTTTCCTCAATCCGGGAGATGGTTGCCAATGCCACGGACTGGCTTGAGGCTCTCAAAAAAAACAATGACTCAGCCTGAGAGATGACAGACAATAACATGCAGATGGTCTGACCCAAATGCGATTTACCATACAGTAACCGATCCATAAATTTTTATCATATTTGTGTTAAATTAACCAACCATACTTTAAACGAATGGACAACCTGAGGAATATCACAATCTCATTATTTCTGTTGATTTTAACCAGCGTGCTAAATGCCTCCCTGGTTCCGGGGAGCCTGATATGTGAAAACCTCCGCAATCCTATGGCGGTTGATATTCTCCGGCCGCGCCTGTCATGGATAAATATCTCACCGGATAACATCCGGGGGCAACATCAGACGGCTTATGAGATAAGGGTTGCCGGCAGCCTTGAAAACCTGCAGTCCGGCATTGGCGACCTGTGGAACAGCGGCAGGGTTGCCTCCGGCGAATCGGTCAATATCGTTTATGGCGGGAAGCCATTGCAATCACGGCAGGACTGCTGGTGGCAGGTAAGGGTATGGGACCGGCACGGGGAGGTGTCGGACTGGAGCGAGCCTGCTTTCTGGAGCATGGGGCTCCTGGAGCAAGAAGAGTGGATTGCCGGCTGGATAGGCGCCCCCTGGCAGGATGAAACACCCCTGCCCCGGCCACGGCGTCCGGGCCGCAACTATTTTTTTGACCCTGACAACCCCTCAGAGGATCTGCCCCCCCCCGCCCCTTTGCTGCGAAAAAGCTTTCCGGTGGCCAAAGAGGTTGCATCGGCCCGCGCCTATGTTACCGGGCTCGGTTATTTCGAGCTTTACCTGAATGGTGAAAAAGTAGGTGATGATATAATGGTGCCTAATGTCACACTTTATGATAAGCGGGATGACCTGGGAGAAATCGGGGTGATGATTGAGGATAACTTCAGGGAATACCGGGTGATGTACCTGGCCTATGATATAACTGATCTGCTGAACCGGGGCGAAAATGTTATCGGGGCAATGCTCGGGAACGGCTTTTTCAACCCGGCAAATTACTGGTCCGGCGGTTACGGCA
>SLOS01000216.1 GCA_007132365.1 Bacteroidales bacterium
AATGATTTCAACCCGGAAGAACATTTGCAACAATTAAAAGCAAAGAGAGCGTTGAATGGCTGACTATAGACTTACCAGAAAAGCCATAGAAGATTTATCAGAGATTTGGAATTATACTTATTCCACCTGGTCAGCGGAAAAAGCTGATCTATACTACCAGATGCTACTTAATAATTGCCAGGACATTGCCGAAAACAGAATCATTGGTAAAAATTATCAAGGAATAATTAAAAACATATTTGGCATTCGAGCTGGCAGTCATATAATTATTTTACCGTAAAGTAGCAACAAGTCGGTTAGAAATAGTAAGAATTTTACATAGCCGGATGAATTTAAAAAACAGAATCCGAGATTAACAGACCACATAACAAATCACTGAAGCCGACAGTAACGCGTGTCACGCACTTTGCGAAATGGCAAAGCCCGCGCCACGCTGCGGCGGCTTGATCAGATCATTGAACGGCTAAGGGAAAATAAGAAGCCGAGGTGAGGCCTGGCAAGATTTTTTGGATTTTCGGGACTACCTCCTCCTTAAAACATAGTCATGTCCTGGCGGTGCTTACTCCGAAATGCATTCCAGGTTTTTTTAAAAAAAACTGGAGTGTAAAGCAAAATTCGCAATTATAATTATTTTGTTCGGTTTCGAACACGGGGTTGTTCATAATCGCACAAAAAAAGTCTGGAATATTAACTGTTTTTGTAACCGGCTTATTTGCTGCATGATTGCAGACGACTGGTTATCTTTTGCTTAATGTTTTTGGTATACTAATTGGGTTAATCAAATTGTGCGGCAGATGCGTTGCATGAAACCTTTTTTTAGAAAATAAAGAGGTATGTTCAGAGGTTTTCTAATATATTTTTACAGAGGTTTTATTCGTAACTGGCAATGTGCCATTATCAATATTTTTGGCCTTTCCGCAGGGTTGTCCTGTACAATTATTATTACCCTTTACTCACTTGATGAATTCATGTATGACAGATTCCACGCTGATGCAGAACAGATATACCGGTTCAATACCCGTTACGGTCCGCAAAACGAGGCGGTGCCCCTCGGTCCGTATATCCTGAATGAGCATCTGCTTGCGAATATCCCTGAGATCCGGGGTACTGTGCGTATCCGGCCTGAATATGGTGACGATTTCTGGTTCAGGTATGGTGACAGGAATTATGTGGATCAGGGTTTTTTGCTGGCGGACTCCAATTTTTTCAGTTTTTTTTCCTTTCCGCTTATTCAGGGAGATCCCGGTCAGGTTCTGAGCGAACCCAATTCCATTGTTATAACTGAATCGGCTGCAAAGAGGATTTTTGGTGATAGGGACCCTTTCGGGGAAACAATTCTGGTGCAGGGTATGTATCCGGCAACTGTTACCGGTATAATGGAAGATTTTCCCCGGCACAGCCACTTTCAGGCTTCAATTATAGCCAATAATGAAATTGCCAGAAATTATGCATCATTTTTATTTGGACACTGGGGAAATTTCAGCTGGCACTACTATTTAAAGCTGGCAGACCATGTTGACCATGAGAGGGTGGCCGGTAAAATAACAGATATGGTTTACGAAATTGTACCGGAAATTGCAGAAATTGCCCATTTTGGTCTTCAGCCGCTTCTTGATATACGCCTTCATTCTGAAAGGATCGTATGGGATATTGACAGCCATGGACACAGTACCCTGTTACACGGACTTATTGCGGCTGCCATCATAATTCTGCTGCTTGCATCGGTCAATTACATTAACCTTTATACTGTCCAGGCCACTACAAGGAAAAAAGAGATTGCTATAAGGAAAGTTATGGGAGCCGGACCTGGCGGAATTTTTTTACGCAGCATCACCGAGTCTTTTATATATATTGTCATATCATTCATTATTGCCCTGGGGATGGTTGAGATCCTGCTGCCGGTGGTGAATGAGCTAAGCGGAAAAATGCTTGATCCGGCAATGTTGTTTTCATTTCCAACCTGGACAGTGGCTATGGCCACTATTTTACTGTTCACCTTTTTATCAGGATTTTATCCGGCAATTGTTGCAAACAGGTTTCAACCAATAAGTATCTTCAGGGGGGGCGGTGATATCCCCGCCGTGAACAGATTGCCGGCAGGATCATTTAAACTTAAGTTCAGGCATATTCTGATTGTTTTCCAGTTTTGCTGTGCAACGGCACTTATAATTTTGACTCTTTCGGTCAACAGACAGATCAGGTATATGATGGATGTGGACTATGGATACAGGGATTCGGGATTGTTTGTTGTAAATAACCCGGTGGGAGAAGATCGGGAGAGTCGTTTTTACAACTTAAAAAACATACTGGAGCAGCATACGGAAATAGATATTGTTACGGCAGGATACAATGTTCCGACCGAACGGCTCAGTAGTTTTACACATATCAGAATGCCCGGGGATGATCATGAAGTGCTTACCGGCATTGTATATGTTGATATTGATTATTTTTCTGCCCTGGGCAGTGAAATTGTGGCCGGGAGGTTTTTTGATCCGGAATACCGGCTGGATACGGTGAACAGTATTGTAATTAACCGGACAGCCGCCCGTGCTCTCGGCACATCACCCGGAGAGATTATTGGTAAAGACCTGATTTCCCAAAACAGTGATGAAAATCTGCATGTTATCGGGGTTATTGAAGATATTCACTTTTTTTCACTTCATGAACTTATCACCCCGATGTTGTTTATTGCCGGAAATCAACCGCAGACTTATGAGAAAATACTGATATCTGCCAATAAAGTAAATCTTTCTGAAGCAATCGATAAAGCAAGGGATGTATGGCAGGAAGAGTATGGCCATTATCCGTTCAATTTCTCAATTATTGAAGAGAAACGCACAGGGCAATATAGCAGGGAAAATCAAACACAGAAGGTGACCGGCCTTTTTATGACTCTGGCAATTGTGATATCGCTTATGGGGCTGTATTCTCTGGCCTCTTTTATAATAAATGCAAGGGTTAAGGAGATTGCTGTCAGAAAAGTAATGGGTGCAGGTCGGTTAACTATTTCAAGGATGGTGTTTGCGGAGTTCACTATGCTCGTATCATTAAGTGTCGTGGTGGCATGGCCGCTCGCATGGTTTGTTTTGAGCCGGTGGCTGGAAAATTTCGCCTACCGGCAGGATTTAAATTACTTCTATTTCCTTGCAGCAGCATTGATCTCGCTTGCTGCAGCATGGATATCTATATTGTTTCAAGCCAATAAAGCAGCTTCAGTAAATCCGGCAAAGATTTTGAAATATCAATGATACGGCAGGATTACACCAGTAACTTCCACCAGGCCGTTAAGATTCGTTGAGCGACTTAAAGATCAGATTGAAAAGTATAGCAGGAACCCAACTAAATATAATTGCCAGGAAAGTATTGCATAATACTCCGGTTAAATTGAATTTAGAAGTAATCGAGTAGGGAATAAGGGCAAAGTTATAATAAAATAAATTTGACCTTATCTCCCTCTCACACCACCCAGCGTACTTACGTACTGGGCGGTTTCTTTAAAAGTTAAACAATAGTTAGCGCT
>SLOS01000284.1 GCA_007132365.1 Bacteroidales bacterium
GAATACTGGGATGAATCAAGGTCAATGGTAATTGTTCCTCCCGGTGGCAAAAGATCTTCATCATCATCTTTGCTGCATGAGGAATATACTACAGGCACAGCTACCGCCGCCCCTGCCTGTATGCTTTTTATAAGAAACTCTCTTCTTTGCATGACTCCGATTTTGGTTCAAAATGATTTATAAAACTCAATTTATGCCTTTTAGCTATAGATAAAAAACACGTGTTATGGTAAAGCCGAAGTAAATATCACCATTTCCCCAGGTTCCACGGGTATTGACAAGGTGGGCCTTGTCAAAGATACCCTGGGTATTTGAAAAAAACAGTTGAAATATATGGCCGCCGGTCTCAATATCAAAACCTGCAGAGAGCGGATTGGTATTTTCATAACCATCATCAATTAACTGGGGGATATATTCAAAATTAAAATGCGTTACCGGTGTCAGCCGGATGCGCGCAGCGAGGCCCAGAGAAAGCTTGCTGGCCGATCCCTGAATTTCCGGGAGATAACTGCTCATCAGCAGGATAGGATTGAGCTGCAGGGAAAAGGTCTCCGAAAACTTCCTGCTTACCATGAGGCTCTGTACAAGGCTTAACCTGTCACTGAAATTATCCTTTTCCGGAGGATATAAGAGGCGAAGTGTCGCCTGGGAGGCAGAAACATAATAACTGACACTTACAGGAGAATCCAGTCCGCCATCCTGGGTCAGTATTCTGGCCTTTAAATATGCATCATAGGTTTTTTCAAAGGTGCTGCGTCCTATCCCTGCTCCAAGCCAGGAATTTATTCCGTAATCAAATCCAAGCCTGATTGTTGCAAGGTCGAGTCCGAACATCTCGTAGAAACCCGAACGTATATTGCCGAAACGGTGGCCTATACTGAATATCAATTCCCCGGGATAAGGGTTTTCGACTGATTGCATATTCACGATCCTGGTGCCTCTGAAAGTCTTGATCGCCAGACCTCCATCATCATCCCAGTCCCCAAACCCATCAAAAGGGTCATCAGCCTGGGCAAATACATAAGGACTGATCAGCAACATCAATATAAAAACAAAACGGTTCATAAGTAAATATTTTAATAATACTTTCATGTACGGTTTATACACTTAAATTAATTAACAGGTGCCAGTCTTAAATTCACAGTAACTTCAACAACTTCAGCTATATTCCTTGTAAATATCCTGGGTATCCTGATATCGTGATCCCCTACCCTTACCGGGAAGACGGCATTGCAAACATAATGGGGACCGATCTTCTCAAGTTTTCCGCTAATCCTTACCTCTCTGGTTACTCCATGAATGGTGAGTTTTCCTCTGGCAGTAACCTGATCGGGAATCTGATCATCGGAAAATGTATCGAAATCCTCGATAAAACCTGAAAATCCTGCCTCCGGATAGATATGCGATTCCATGAATTTCTCATTGAAATGCTTTTGCATAAGAGCCCTCGGGAACTGAAAGTCCTCTATCCGCATCCTTACGTTTATCTCACCCGTAGAGTTGTCGAGAACAGCCTGAACACGGTTATTTTCAGCCTTAATATCCTCAAGGGGGGTGGAAGAAAAGAAAGAAACTGCACCTTCCCGGGTAATGTAGGATCTCTGGGCTGTCCCGGTAAAAGAAAACAGGAGTGAGAGAAGAATTGTTACAATTACTTTATGCATACCGAAGAGGTTTTGAGATATAAACAAAACCTGTACGGTTTTTGTTTAGTCTTAATTAATAACCAGGTATTTGTGAGTATAACAGGAAATTTTCACTAATGGTAAACCTTATATTTTAAGGTTGGATATCTCCCTGGTAACTGAGAAGTTGTACTGTGGATACTCAAACATTGAAATACCGGGTTCTGTCTCACCAATCGAATAACCCCATACGCTCTGGTATTCATCAGTATCCTCACCCATATCCTCAAGCTGATGCAGATATTCACCAACAGGTTTGCTCTCTATTATGACTATTTTGCCAAGCTTGTCAATGATAGGGCTGTGCCACCGGTTGTGATCATGGTCAAATTCAAGCACCCGCCTTCCCCACCTGGTAATGCCGATGGTTCTAAAAGTCATGCTCTTTCCTACAGCCGGAAGGTTTATCACATTCCTGTCGGTAGCAAGAAAGGGAATATCAGCCTGCTCGCGCAGTTCCCTGAGGTTTTCAACCATTTTATCTGCATCCAGGGTAAATTTTCTGATTTTTTCGCGATACCTGACAGGAATATCTCCAATATACTTTTCTTCAACCTGCTCCTGTACAGCCCGGGCATTGGTAGCATAATTGAAAGTGTTCTCGAGGAAACCCTTCACCGAGAAGGTATAATAGGTTATCACACCGATATCATTCAATACTTTCCGGAGCATGGAGGTATGTCCCCTCCGCGATGCTGCTGAAGTGAAAACAAGCTGATTGGTCACTGTCCACCCCGCTGAAATAAGCCTTTTAACTGCCAGCCTTGCTTCTGGTGTGACCTCCATAGGGCTTTCAAAATGAGTCTGTATAACAAACTGCCTGAGGCCTGCACCGTATGCCTTATCCCTGAATTCCGCAAGGATTTTCTGGAGGGACGGAGTAACCCGTTGAGGCAGGTAGGCAAGAAGCCGGGTTCCCAGTCTTATCCTGAGCATCTCTGCATACTTTTCTCCATCCGGACGCTTTTTGTTTGCCTCCCGCTTTCTTAAGGCCATCTCATAAACCTCATTAAGGATTTTCTCAATTGATTTATCCCTGCTCATCAATGCATCACCACCGGTTATAAGTATGTCCCTCAGCTGGGAGTCATTTTCATAATAGTCAAGCAGGCGCCTGAGTTTTTGATCCCATGTCTCATTAGGCCTGAGCTTATCCAGGTTGAAGTTCAGGTTGCCTCTCTGGAAATCGTACATGCGCTGGCAGGAGACACACAGTCCCCCACAGGCACGCCCCATAGTATCGGGTATCATAATTGCCACCTCCGGGTAACGCCGGTGTAAATTGTTTTTTGAAGGAAGTATCCAGCCAGCTGCATTAGGTTTGCCGGGCTCCACCTTATCCTCCTTCTCCCATGCCTCAATATTACCGAACTGATCAATCAGAGGCTTGCTGTAAATTACATAATGACGTATTGCCAGATCGGCCCCTGCCGTGAATCCGGGAGTTTTTGTACTTAAAAGAGAGATATAATAAGGATTAACGAAAAAAGGGATACCCTTTTTCTCAGCTCTTTCAAGCAGCCTGCGGGTATCAATATCAAGAGAATTATCCAGGAGTTCATTAAGAAGTGATGGGGAGCGTACGGCAAAACGAAGGTGAAACATATGATCCCCCCACCATTCCCTTACTTTTGCCACCTTTTGCTCAAAGGTCATCCCCTCTTCGAAGGCATACCGGCTCTCACCCGGCTCACAGCTTTCAATCCTGTCAACCAGAATACCAATTATTCTATCCCTGTTCTCTTCACGCTCTTTGATAATATCCGGTTCCAGTCCGTGCCTCCAGCGTTGCATCCACCTGATTACAGTTTCACGGTCGGGTCTGGTC
>SLOS01000178.1 GCA_007132365.1 Bacteroidales bacterium
TGCCCGGGCACAATCTCATCACCCAGGTAAAGACACACCATTGCATCATGTTCAAATTCCATGTCTTCGATCCAGGCATAGACCGGTGCATTTATCATGGCATAGTTTCGTGCCTCCAATTCAAAAACCTTCTGGTAGTCATTTGATTTACAGCCATATAAAAGGACGATTACAAAAAATAATACTAATATCTGTCTCATATTATTTTAGATTTGACTTATTTACCCAGTTTTCAATTTTCAACCGGGGAATTCGCTGAAACTCTTTCAGATTGAATCAATGCCTGCTCATTCCTGGATGGGTTTGAACTTTTATATACTCCATACTGCAGTTCTGCATAGGTAATCGAAGAAATACAAATTACAAATATAGTGATTCTACTCTACATTAATATAAATATATAACGCATATATGGCTTTAATAATGTACCAGAATAACTAATAGATACTCTATGCATTCCCGTTTAATACCTGAAAATCACTGCTTCACCCGTTTTCTCGTATATAAGGATACCAGGATAAGGGTTAGAAATGACAGGGGGATTGAAACTATACCCGGGTTATCCATGGGGAACAGGGCAGCCTCACGTGCCAGGCCGTACCTCTCAAACAGTGAAGGTGAAAGGAGTATCAGCAATACTGATGACACAATACCCATAACTATTGACGCAGATACACCCCTGCCTGTGGTTTTATCCCAGAACAGTATCATGATTATGGCAGGCAGGTTGGCTGAAGCGGCAACGGCAAAAGCAAGACCTACCAGGAAGGAGACATTCATTCCCCGGAGGAGGATGCCAATTATGATCCCCAGTGTACCCACAACGAAAGCAGCAATTTTTCCCGCACGCACTTTTACCCTGTCTTCCATTTTAACCTTAAAGAACTTATCTACCAGATCATGGGCTATAGCCCCTGACGACGCCACGATCAGTCCCGAGACAGTACCCAGCACCGTGGCAAAAGCTACTGCAGAAATCATTGCAAAAATACCCAGTCCGAAAGACCTGGCCAGCAGCGGAGCGGACATATTGCTGCTTTCCATGTCAAGAACACCATTCACCATGGCGCCGAGGCCCATATACAGGGTAAGTATATAAAATGACCCGATTGCAGCAATTGCAACTATGGTTGATTTGCGGGCATCTCTCGGACTTGGAACAGTGTAATACCTGATCAGAATATGAGGCAGGGCGGCGGTACCCAAAAAAAGCGCCAGCATCAGCGAAACAAAGTTCAGCTTTTCCATTAGTGATGCACCTTCAAGCCGGTAAAACAATCCCGGTTTCATAATATCCGTTCCGGAGGTGATCTCAGGATACCAGGCAACAACTGAACTGTCGCCGAAATCAAAGGATGTCCTGATATAACGGACGATCTCACTATCCTCGATCCGTGTCAGAAAATTAAACGGGTTGGAGGGGCCGGAGCTTTCGACCTCCTCTCCGTCAGAAATCACCCTGGAAACATGCCCTACCTGGTAAAACAGCCTCTCAGTGCGCGGCGCACCATTGTAAAGGATATTTCCCTCAGCATCGGTTACGATTGTAAGCATCTCGTTAAGAAACATCCCCTCTTCATTCTCAACCAGATGGAACCAGTTGCTGATGCCTTCATTTTCAAGAAGATAAAAGCGGTCATTGCCTGTTGAAATTCCCTCTTTGATTACATATTGGGAATCATCCTCAAGAATAATTTCCCCGAAAGGGTTATTGGTCACTCCGAGCGAAACATAGTGATGATGTTCTGGATTAGGATCGGTCTCCAACCCCTTTCTCAGAATATAGAATGTTAATACCACGGAAAAAATAATCAGGAGGCCGCCTTTCAGAAATTGCACATAGGTAGTCGAAGTCATTCCTGCCGTGGCAACAATAAAGATCACCACAGACCCTACAATAACAACGCCTGCCCAGTGCGGAAGGCCAAGGATGGGGACCACAAGGTCACCTGCACCTACCATTTGCGGGATAAGGTAAAAAATAGAGACAACCAGTGTGCTGACAGCAGCCGTAAATTTTATCGAACGTGAATTGTATTTGTGATCCAGGGCGTCGGTAAATGTAAAGGTCCCCATTCTTTTCATCGGCTCCGCCACAACAAAAAGGGCCACCACCCAGCCTGCAAGAAAACCTATTGAATACAGGAAGCCGTCATAACCTGCAAACGCTATCATACCTGCAATACCCAGGAAAGAAGCTGCGGACAGGTAATCTCCCGCAAAGGCAATTCCGTTGACACCCCAGTGTATTGTTCCACCCGCTGCAAAATAACCTGAAGATGTTTTGGTCTTCCCTGCAAAATAAAAAGAGAGAAGCAATACCAGTGCTACAAAAACAATAAATATGATTACCGCCAGGCTTGAAACATCATATATCATTTCTTCTCCTTCCTTATGTTCAGATTATCCTCCAGCCTGGAACAGGCCAGGTGGTAAAGAAATCCCATCACGATAGCCAGTATTATCAGCCCGAAACCATAAAAAATGGCAAGGTTGAGTCCCCAGACAACCCTCACTCCCATCAGCTCAGGTCTGAATACCCCGACCCCGACAAATCCCGCATATATCAGCCCGTAAACAAGAAACAGCTTCAGTCCCAGTTTCGATTTTCGCAATGCAGCCTTGTCTTCTTCCTTTTTTGCAGCAGGTCCGTGTAACATTAGATATTTGAAGTTTATTTGAAATAAAGCGGGTAAAATATTCAGCGGCTAAAATTATGATAAATATCCTGTTTTGGGCAAAATTTTAACATAAAATAATCACCAAAATAGAAATTAAAGTCACCGTTGAATCACCTTTCCTGTACAATGATCAGTGCATCTATTGTTTAAACTTTTTAAAAATCAATGCTAACAAAAAAATCAAAGAAAACGAAACATTATAAAACCCGAATTTCGTATACCCAGATAAAATCAGAAAAATATTAATATTAAATAAATACCACCAATCATGAGAAAGCTTAAAAATCAGAGAATTAAACAGCTGGCAAATAACCCGGAGAAATTAAATTTTCTTCTGGGTCAATTGAACGAGAGGGAGTTTTCTATCTTATGGGAAACAATAAATGAAAAGCTGAGACTGGATCCGTTAAAAAGAAGAAGGTGCTAGAAAAGGATATTATGATTATAAAAAACTAAACCGGACAAAATTGAATATCCCATAAGTTAGCTGAACAGCAAAATATTTAACTAATCAGTTTTCCAACCTTCTTTGTAGTTATCTCGTCTTGGTTATATATGAAATATAATTTTTCAAATATCACTATTCTAGTTGCTGAAGATGATGTATGCAATCAATTCTTCTTCAAGGCAATATTCAAGCCGACAAATGCCAACCTAATCATTGTTGAGAACGGACAACAGGCAGTTGAATACGTGCAGAATAATCCTGATATTCAAATTGCATTACTTGATATAAAAATGCCCGTTTTAGATGGCCTGGAAGCGGCACGTATCATAAAAAGTAAATTTAGAAACCTGCCATTAATAGCACAGACGGCATATTCAGACCA
>SLOS01000122.1 GCA_007132365.1 Bacteroidales bacterium
AGGTATTTTAAAAGCTTCAGTAAAATCCCAATATATTTCATTTTAAATCAGACTTAAAAGATGACACAACAAACACTGCAAATGTACATGAAATTTTTTCTGCATAAAATTCCACACATACGCATGAAAAAATCTTATTTTAAAACTAAGTATTTCCGACTGTAAGCATAAGTTTTGGATATTTTATTAAGACAAAATTTATGCTTTTTACAGAAGAATTATATATGAATTTCACATCAGGTCAATAATGCAAAAAGCACTTTTACTGCATGTGAAATCGACGAAGTCAATTTGCAACTGATAAATATTTCTACAGAGCATTAAGATCTGCATCCAAAATCGACGAAGTCAAATCAGTAATTCTTTCTATCTTGTCATAAAATTTATTTCAGCACCTTATTTTTTATCTTTATGCAAATCAGAATGAAAAAATCTCTTTTTACCCCATTAGCACAAAATAGCAACACCACCATCAATCCATTTTCAGGCAAAAATCTCCAATTATGCCTTGGACTGGGAGCTTCCACAATGATTTTCACGGCATGTGGAGGAAATACCGATTCAGGATCAACAAATCCCAATATCATTTTAATAAGTGTTGATGATATGGGATGGTCAGACCTTGGTTGTTTCGGAAGTGAAATCCAGACACCAAACCTTGACAGGCTGGCTGAAGAAGGAATGAGGCTGACCCAATTCTATAACACTGCAAAATGCTTTCCCTCAAGAGCATGCCTGCTGACAGGTGTTTATGCCCAGCAATGTAATTACCATGAAAGTTTCAGAAACCCCATTACCAATGCAGTAACCCTGGGAGAGGTCCTCAGACCGGCAGGCTACCGGACACTTTTCTCCGGGAAGCATCATGGCCTGGAAAATCCTGTATACCGGGGATTTGACCATTATTACGGACTAAAGGACGGATGCTGTAACTATTTTAATCCGGGAAACCAGCGTCCGGGTGAAGGTGCACCAGCCCGTAAAGGCTCCCCTGGAAATAAAAGAGTGAGGGAATGGTGTATTGACAGTGTGACCTACAGCCCTTACACTCCCGAATATGAGGATTTTTATACTACTGATTATTTCACCAACTATGCCTTGAAGTGGATAGATGAATATAAAAACGAGGATAAACCCTTTTTCCTTTACCTGTCCTACACTGCGCCTCATGATCCACTTATGGCATGGCCCGAAGATATCGCCAGGTACAAGGATGTTTATAATGAGGGTTATGAAAAAATAAGGCAGGAAAGATACCGCAGACAAATTGATATGGGACTGATAGATGAAAGATATATTTTATCAGAGCCTACTCACAAAAACTGGGAAGATCTGCACGAATCAGAAAAACTGGAACAGGCCAGAATAATGGAAGTGTATGCTGCAATGATTGACTGTCTGGATCAAAACATCGGCCGGATTCTGGATAAATTAAAAGAATCAGGGAAATATGAAAATACACTGATAATGTTTGTCTCCGATAACGGTGCCTCAGCTGAGATGGTCAGAATTGAAGATGATTATGGTGAAATAGGCACACTTACCAGATGGGCATCACAGGGTGAATGCTGGGCAAATGTTTCCAATACCCCTTTCAGGTATTACAAAAACTATAGTTACGAAGGGGGTATTAATTCGCCATTTATTGCATACTGGCCCGAGGTAATAAAACCTGGCTCAATAAGCAGGTATCCGGGACACTTCATTGATTTCATGGCTACGTTAGTAGATATTACCGGTGCAGAATACCCGGAAGTATTTAATAACCAAAAAATAACACCTATGCAGGGAAAAAGCTTGCTTCCTGTTTTTGAGGGCGAAAAAGATGACAGGGCTGCTCCCCTCTTTTTTGAATGGCGGCAGGGACAAGCTGTCTATTCTGAAGGATTTAAAATTGTCAGATATGGTCTTGATAATCCCTGGGAGCTATACAATCTTCGAAGTGATCCGACAGAAACCCTTAATATTGCAACGAATGACCCTGATAGAGTAAATGAACTTGCCCGGCTTTTTTCGGAATGGAAATCATCTCTCCCTGATTTTTAAGTGGCATTTAATACAACAATTGCAGAAACACCATTCAACTTTAAATTCATACTTTAATGATATCAGGAAAAAACTATATTTTTATTGCACCCACAATCAGCCTGGATAAATTAAAACAGTTACCTTATGACCAATAACTATGCATTGATGGCAGCCTCCTGTACCTGTCTTTTGGGATCTTTTCAGACAGCTTCTCCGCAGGATGAAAAGCCAAACATTATTTTTGTATTAACCGATGATCAGGCACCCTGGGCATTCGGGCTTTCCGGTGATCCTAATGCCGTAACGCCCAATATGGACCGGCTGGCAAAGGAGGGTGCCTATCTGAGAAATGCTTTCATACCCACACCTGTCTGCAGCCCTGCACGCGTTACAATAATGACCGGCCGGTATGCCAGTGAATACAATATTTTTGACTTTATTGTCAGTCCCACACACAGCGTCCTGACATTTGACCCTTCCTACAATGCAGGACTTGACCCTGAAAGCATCACTTTTGCCGAAGTTCTCCAGAATGCAGGTTATAAAACCGGGTTGGTGGGGAAGTGGCACCTTGGGGACTGGACCACCACCGATGATAAGAAGTATCATCCTACTAACCATGGATATGATTATTTTATGGGACTTACCGGCGGTGGTGTTTCACCCGTTAACCCGACACTTGAAGCAGAGGGTGAGATAAGGGAGTTCGAGGGTCTTACATCTGAGATACTGGCTGACTATGCCATGGATTTCATAAAAAGAAATGCCGATAAAAATTTTATGCTATCATGGAATACACGTGCACCACATACCAGATGGCTGCCTGTGACGGATGAGGACTGGGCGCCTTTTGAAGATATGGATCCCCATCTTCCAAATCCATATTATCCTGACCTGAATGTGGAAAGAGCCAAGACCAGGATGCGGGAATACCTGGCAAGCACTCATTCGGTGGACCGGAATCTGGGACGGATAATGGAATTACTGGATAAATTGAATTTACGGGAAAAAACCATTATTATCTTTTTCTCCGATCATGGTTATATGATGGGGCATAACGGACTTGAGCACAAGGGTAACGGGAAATGGATAACAAATACCAGTCCCGAGCCCACAGAAGATTGCCAGAGAGGGTATCGTCCCAACCTGTATGACAATTCACTGAAAGTCCCTGCATTTGTTTACTGGCCGGGGGTTATTAAACCCGGAACGGTTATCAATAATACAATTTCCAGCCTTGATTTGTTTCCCACTATTGTGGAAATGGCAGAAGCAGATATGCCCGATGACCATTTTGTCAGGGGAAGAAGCATAATTCCCCTGCTTAAGGGAGAAGAGGTTGGGGACTGGTGTGATGATTTTTATTCTGAGTACACAATGATCAATTATTGCCTGGCCTTTTTACGCTCCTACCGAACCCCTGAATGGAAGCTTGTCCGTGATTTTCTGAATCCGGAAAATGACGAGC
>SLOS01000056.1 GCA_007132365.1 Bacteroidales bacterium
AATTCAGATATGGTAGGGATTGACAATCTTTTTGCGGTCGGCAGGGAGGATGGCTCCCTGTACATGATCACCGGATCAAAGTTTGGAGCTTTTAATGGAAGCCTTTCGTCATCAGGCAGTTTGCTGGCCTGGTCAGACTATACTGCAACTGGATTCGATCTGGCTGTCGCCCCTTTTGATGGTGATTTGTTCAAACCATATGATGGCCGGTCATTTTCCCGCGAAAAGATGATCAAAAAACTCGCATTGGATGAAAAGGGGATTATGGGTGAAGGGTCATACGACACCACACAGTGGCAGGCTGAACCCTACAGAAAAGGGTTGAATCTTTTCAGATTCCACAGCCGTGCCCCTTTTTATTATGATTACGGCGAATTGAACATTGAACAGCAGCCTGTTTATCCCGGTGTAACCCTGCTTTCGCAGAACCTTCTCAATACTGCAAATACCCTGCTGGGCTATTCGCTGAGGGAAGGCAGGCATATCGCCCATGGCAGCTTTATCTGGAAAGGATGGTATCCTGTGATGGAAGCCGGGTTTGATTACGGCGACCAGCCCATGGTGTTCCAGGGCCGCGATACTATCGGTCCGTCTGATAACGGGGATTACGGACTGCTTAACCTCAGGGGACTTGTCTACCTGCCGCTGAACCTCTCCGACGGTCGATGGATTGCCCGGTTCGAGCCCCGTCTGCGTATCAGCTATAATAACTCGCTATATCACTATGAAAGTGATGACACATATAAAAGAGGAATGACTATAATTGAGCAGGGTATTCTTGCTTACAGGTATCAGAGACGCAGCATGCGTGATCTTGCACCCCGGTGGGGACAGGTTTTCAGGTGGCGCCGACGCAGCGCTCCATTTGAATCGGAGAACCTGGGAGTGATAAATGCCGCGGAGCTGACCCTGTATGCACCCGGACTGTTCCCCCATCACAGTATGCGGTTTGAAGCGGCCCTGCAGAGCCAGGATCCTGTGAAATACTATTATGGCAGCCTTGTCAGTTTTCCCCGGGGTTACCAGCGCGAAACCAGCGAACGCCTCCGGGTTTTCAGGTGCACCTACTCATTTCCCCTGGCCTATCCCGACCTTGCCGTTCCGGGGATCCTTTATCTCAAGAGGGTGCATGCCTGGTTTTTTGCCGATTTCGGGGTTAACCGGCTCAGGGTTGCCGATCCTCAGACCAACAGGAGGGAATGGCAGGAAGAGGGCCTGTTTTCGCTTGGGGGCGCATTGACAGCCAATTTCCATTTGCTGCGGATTATCTTCCCTTTCAATATGAGCGGAGGTTTTGCCCATCTCCCCGAAAGGGAGAAGACCTCATTACTCTTCACCTTCGGGGTCAACCTGAATATTTTTTGAAATGGTCAGTCATGCCGGGCAGATTCTGCTGATATCCGGGCTGCTGATTGAATGGCTGGCAGATTCTGCTGATATCCGGACTGTTGATTGAATGGCTGGCAGATTCAGCTGATATCCGGGCTGCTGATTGAATGGCTGTCAGATGATCAACCCCGGTTATCTCCTGATGAATAGCTTGCAGGCATATTCGGCAATCTCCTTTATATTCTGATCGGTCATACAGCGGAAATGTTTTTTCGGGCACTTGCGGTAGCCAAGCTTGGCACAGGGCCTGCAGCGGAGCCCCCCCACCTCGAAAATTGCTGATTCGTGATGTGCCAGGTAGGGAGACATTCCAAACCGGGGGGTGGTATTCCCCCAGATAGAGATGATCCTTTTTTTAAAAGCGGCTGCAATATGCATAAGTCCCGTATCATGGCTGATCACCAGGTCTGCCTGCCTGACAAGGGAGGCGGACTGGTTGATGTTATATTTGCCGCAACCGTTCATGACCAACTTCCCGCAAGCATCGGATACTGCTTGTGCAACTGCTGATTCCTCAATGCTTCCTGCAAGAATAACGGGCAGCTTCATCTCTTTGCACAGGCTTATAATCATTTCGGTTGGAAGACGCTTGGTGGCGTGATTTGCCCCAATGGAAAAAACCACATATTCATCGCAAAATGGTTTGGGAAAATCAGAAACGTTCAGCTCATCTTCAGGAGGAATAAAATGATCCAGTCCGCGACTATCATTGACCACATCAAAAATTTTAACGGTTTCCAGATAGCGGTCCACTATATGCACACGGGGCAGGATATCTATACCAAAACTGGTCAGCAGCCATTTTTCTATGTTCAGTTTGTTAAATGAGAAGGAAATGGCGGGCATCTGCGATTTGATTATTGCTGAGCGGATGTTATTGTGCAGGTCAATTAGATAGTGGAAATTTTCCTTTTTAAGTTCGCGCACTGTCTTTCCGATGCCATCAAACTCATGTATCCTGTCAATATATGGGTTGGCACTGATTACCGGAACAAACCTATTTTTGGTGAGAAAATGGATCTCTGCTCCGCTAACCTGTTGTTTCAGGCACCTTATGACAGGTGTGGTCAGCACTATATCGCCAATGGAGCTTAACCGCACTATCAGGAATTTAACCGGCATATCTGCCGGGCTGTCAATTATTTTCTCTCCGGTCATCGGTCAGTGTTATTTTTTTATCTGCAGTTCACTTATATGCCTGAAGAACATAAGCAGTCCGAGCCAGTATTCCCGGCTTGAATCTTCAGATTCCCACAGAGCCCTTGCTCCATGTGTGCCGGAAGTTTCAGCGGGTGTGAAAAGTGTTTTATATTCGGCGGCAATGCCTGAACTTAATTCTTCAACATAGGGACGTTCTCTGTATGTTGATGCCAGAAAAACAGGTACCTCAAGATTGCTGACCGCTTTTTTCACCAGGTCAGGCTGTCCGAAGAATTCTCCCGGACTGAATGCTATTACCGCACCTGCCGCAGGGTTGCCAGTGGCGAGGATCAGGGCCAGAGAGGCAGAAAAAGAGCTGCCAAAAAGAATGACAGGCTTGTCACTGCGCCCGGTTACCCAGTCAACTGCCGCTTTCATATCTATCCGCGCATCCTTCATGTTCCTGGGGTAGTCATTTGTCTGTGCAGCAAGGGCTGTTTGATTGCTTACATAATTGATCTCCCGGCCAACCCGCAGGTCCACCGCAAGCCCGTTATACCCCAGCATTATCAGTTTTGGTGAAATCTCCCTGAATTCCCCCCGGCTGGAGCCTGCCTGATGGAACATAAGTATCCATGGCAGCGTATCGCTGACAAAATATTTGTCCGCCACTACCTCAAGTCCGTCATCAGCCTCAAATCTCAGTATTGATTGTGCATCAGAGGTACAGAAGATAAAAGGCAACAAAAAAGAAAATACTACGGTTTTGCTCCTCACAATTCAGCAGGTCTTATTTTTTCAGCCAGCACCATTATCCTGTTCTGGTTCACCTCTATCATCCCTTCGCTGATTTCATATAGCATATCAATGCCATTAGTAGTCAGCAGGCTCAGCTCCCCGCTTTCAAGGGTGGAGATAATGGGGGCGTGGTTTTTCAGTATTGTAAACGGCCCCTTTGTCCCGGGCACCGTAACGGAATTTATGTTTCCGGAAAATACTGTTTCGTCTGGTGTAAGGATCTCAAGATGCATGGCGGGTTATTTTATTTTTTAGCTTCGGCAAGCAGCCGGTTCCCTTTTTCAATGGCATCTTCTATGGTTCCGACCATGTTAAAAGCAGCCTCCGGGTATTCATCAACCCTTCCTTCCATTATCATATTGAACCCCTTTATATTATCCTCAATTGAAACCAGAACTCCGGCAAGGCCGGTAAACTGCTCCGCTACATGGAACGGCTGTGAAAGGAATCGCTGAATTCTCCTTGCCCTGTGAACTACAAGCTTGTCCTCTTCGGAAAGCTCATCCATACCAAGTATGGCAATGATATCCTGCAACTCTTTGTATCGTTGCAATAGTTCCTTAACCCTCTGGGCCGTCCTGTAATGCTCTTCCCCAACAATCTCAGGAGAGAGGATACGGGAGGTGGAATCAAGAGGGTCGACTGCCGGATAGATACCCAGTTCTGAGATTTTTCTGCTCAGTACCGTTGTTGCATCCAGGTGCGAAAAGGTAGTTGCCGGTGCCGGGTCTGTCAGGTCATCGGCAGGAACATAAATGGCCTGTACTGAAGTTATCGAGCCTCTTTTTGTCGAAGTGATCCGCTCCTGCATCATACCCATCTCACTGGCCAGTGTAGGCTGGTAGCCCACAGCCGAAGGCATTCTGCCGAGAAGTGCCGAAACTTCTGAACCTGCCTGGGTAAACCTGAAAATATTGTCCACAAAGAAGAGAATATCCCTTCCCCCGCTGGTGTCATCACCGTCCCTGAATGCCTCTGCAACCGAAAGTCCGGAAAGGGCAACAGTGGAACGGGCACCCGGAGGTTCATTCATCTGTCCGAATATCAGGGTGGCCTGCGATTTTGCGAGCTCTTTCATATCCACCTTGCTCAGGTCCCAGCTGCCTGCCTCCATGCTTTTTATAAATTCATCGCCATACCTGATAACACCCGATTCTATCATTTCCCGCAGCAGATCGTTCCCTTCACGGGTACGTTCTCCCACCCCGGCGAATACAGACAATCCTGAATATTTTTTTGCGATGTTGTTGATCAGCTCCATTATAATGACTGTCTTTCCCACTCCGGCGCCACCGAAAAGTCCGATTTTACCTCCTTTGGAATAGGGTTCGAGCAGATCAATCACTTTTATTCCCGTAAACAGCACCTCAGTTTCAGTGGACAGGCTTTCAAAGGGAGGGGGCTTGCTGTGCACCGGATATCCCCCTTTCTGATCGACTTCATGCAATCCGTCAATGGGAGCGCCAACGACATTAAGAAGCCTGCCCCGTATCTGGTCGCCCACAGGCATGCTGATGGGCCTTCCAAGGTTTTTTACCCTGATGCCGCGCCTTAACCCGTCGGTTGAGTCCATCGCAATCGCCCTTATTGTATTCTCTCCAATGTGTTGCTGGCATTCAACAATGAGGATCTGGCCATCATCATGGCGGATTTCCAGTGCATCATGTATATTGGGGAGTTTTGTTCCTGTTGAACCGAAACTTATATCAACCACCGGGCCTATGACCTGGATAATTTCTCCTGTGTTTTCGGGCATGATAGATTTAATTTTTTGTCAGTACAGTTGATGATTGCATAAACGCTAACTTAAAGCTTTTTTATAAAAATATCTGAAACGATAAATAAAAATTATCAGATTATAATAATACGGACAGTCAGTCCAATTGGTTACAGTATGGTTTTACATATCAGTGGATAGATCATGGGAACCTTTCCGGGATCATGATTTCCTTTTCATGACAGTTTCAATGAACCCGGCAAACTCTTTTTTCCTTTCTATTTTACAGCTGGTATCATCAAGTTTCCTGAGTGCTTTTTGAAAATAATCATTGGCCATCCTGTTGGCTGCGTTCTGTATCTCCAGCTGATCAAATATCCTTTTTATTCCACTGACCCTGGTTTCGGGGTCTTGCTCTTCCTCCATTATGTCAGTGATCTTTTTTGCAGTCTTTTCATCCGCCATTTCAAGTGCTTTGATCAGTAAAATAGTCTTTTTATTCATCAGGATGTCGCCTCCGGGCTTTTTGCCGAATTTATCCTGATCTCCGTACAGGTCCATAACATCATCCTGCAACTGAAAAGCCAGTCCCAGATTCAGCCCCGATTCATACAGCAAACCTGAATCCTGTGTTGACGCACCGGCGGCAATTGCGCCTATCTCCATAGATGCTGCAATAAGCACGGATGTTTTAAGCTTTATCATCTCAAGGTAGGAATGCTGGTCAACAAGTGGAGTGGTCTCAAAATTCATGTCCATCTGCTGGCCTTCGCACACCTCAATAGCTGTCCGGTTAAAAACTGAAAGCAGCCGTGGCAGGATATCCAATCTTGCAGAAGAGATAAGATCAAAGGAGAGGACCACCATAACATCGCCGGAGAGAATAGCGGCATTCTCACCCCATTTCTTGTGCACTGTAGGTTTTCCCCGCCTCATATCCGCTTTATCCATTATGTCATCATGCAGCAAAGTAAAGTTATGGAACAGTTCGATTGCCACTGCGGGCCTGATGCAGGGGGAGATATCATCTGAAAAAAGCCTGCAGGCCATAAGGGCAAGGACAGGCCTGAGCCTCTTTCCCCCGATTGACATTATATATTCCACCGGTATATAGAGCTCGGGCGGGTAACGGCCGCTGAAGTTCATTTTTTCTATTTCCCTGTCTATTACGCCTCGCAGTTTTTCTATACTATGCATTGCATATCATTTTTTTCCGGTCCGTGGACCAAACCGGGTTTTTTCAGCCGCTGAATGTTTCAACACCCTTTTTTCTGCCCGGCAAATCATAATCCTCGCCCTGATCCATGAAAGCCGTGTCATCCTCTTTGTTGTATATCTTCATCAGGGGTTCTTTAAAGTTCCTTTGTATTATTATCCTCTCAAGGCTTAACAACATCGAAGGTAGTAAAATTAAATTTGATGTTACTGCAATCAGGAGGGTAAATGATACCAGTACCCCCAGGGCTTTTGTGCCTCCGAAACCTGAAAGGGCAAAAATTCCGAACCCGAAAAACAGCACTATGGAAGTATAAAGCATGCTCACCCCGGCCTCCCTTATGGCATTGATCACCGATCTTTTTATGTCAAGCCCCGTTGCTTTTAGTTCCTGGCGGTATTTGGCAAGGAAATGTATCGTGTTGTCGACTGAGATGCCGAAAGCTATGCTGAATACAAGAACCGTTGATGGCTTGATTGGTATGCCGAAATAGCCCATAAAGGAAGCTGTTATAAGCAGCGGAACAAGGTTGGGTATAAGTGAGATCAGCATCATCCTTGCTGACGAGAACATCCAGGCCATAAACAATGAGATAATTAACACCGCGATGAAGAGACTGGTGAACAGGCTTCTGATAAGGTACTTGTTGCCCCTGAAAGAGAGAATGCTTGCCCCGGTTATTATAACATCGTAGCGCCCGGCAGGAAAGATGCTGTCAATTTCCTGTCTTATCTGCTCTTCAAGCAGGCCTATCCTTTCTGTGCCCACATCAGCTACTTTATAGCTTATCCTGGTGAACCTGCTATTTTGATCTATGAATGATCCTGCTATCTCGTTGTCGCCTGTAAGGCCGCCCATATAAGCCAGTATAAAGTTCCTCTCCGTGTTGCCGGGAAGCCTGTAATGTTCCGGGGCTCCGTTAAAGAAGGACTGCCGGGCAAATTTGAAGGCCTCTGCAATTGAAAGTGGCCTGGAGAGCTCAGGATACTTTTCCAGTTCTGACTGCAGCCTGTCAATATTCTGCAGTGTTGCCTGTGTAAGGGCTGCGCCCGGGCGCCCGGCATCAATACTTATTTCAAGCGGGATCAATCCCCGGAAATGCTCCTCAAAAAATAGCAGATCAGTATAAACCGGGTCATTTTTTGGCAGGTCGTCAACAACATAGCCCGTGCTTTTTATCCTGGTTATCCCTATAATGGCCAGAATAACCAGCAGCAGTGCTGCGGGATAGGTCTTCATGCGGTGTTTAACGGCCAGGTATTCAAATAACCGGATAACTTTTCTCACTGCGGTATTATCAAGATGCCTGATATGTCTTTTGCGGGGTGCGGGCATGAAACTGAAGATAATCGGGATCAATAGCAGCGATAACATGTAGATGACCATGATATTGAGGGAGGCAATGACCCCGAACTCCTGCAGTATCCTTGTGCTTGTAAGGGTGAAGGTTGCAAATCCTGCCGATGTTGTAAGGTTGGTCAGGAAAGTGGCAGCCCCTATCTTTTGTATTACCCGCTGCAGCGCTTTTATCTTGTTACCGTGGTTTCGGTATTCGTTGTGGAATTTATTAAGAAGGAAAACCGAGTTTGGGATGCCGATCACAATAAGGAGAGGTGGTATCATCGCGGTGAGCAGCGTGATCTCATATCCCAGGAGGACGATTGATCCCAGGGCCCAGACGACTCCTGTTCCAACAACCAGGAGAGAGAAGAATACAACCCTAAATGACCGGAAAAAAAGGAACATAATAGTGCCGGTAATGAGCAGTGCAAGTAAAATGAACATATAAAGTTCACCCTCAATCTTCTCGGCGGTTTTTATACGGATATATGGCAGTCCGCTGTAATGCACTGCGAGGTTATGTGCTTCGGCATATTCGCTGCTGAGTTTTTCTATTTCATCGATCAGCCTGTTCCTGTCGCTGCTGGCAAGAACTTCCCTTTCCAGGGTGACCAGTATAAGGAAGGTACCCGACTTTTCTTGATAGAGGAGGTCCCGGTAAAAAGGGAGTGAGAGGGCCACCTGCTTAATGCTGTCCGCTTCAGCCTCCGATAACGGGCCTTCACCGGCAAGAGGCAGGATCTCAAAAGATCTTTCCTCAATATTCTTGATAAGGTTAAAAACATTGGTCATTGATACGGCGTTTTTAACCCCGTCAATTGCCTTAATTGATTTCTTCATCACAATCCATTCCCCGAGCATACCGGGCTCAAAAAAATCATCATTCCTTATGCCGATAACAAGAATGTTTCCATCCTGGCCGAAAATTTCACTGTACTTTCTGAATTCAATAAGTGTAGAATCCTTTTCAGGCAGAAGGGGGGCATGCTCATACGAGAGGCTGACCTCCCGGGCATAATATCCCATGAAGACTGTAGCGACTGATAAAGCAATAATAAGCAGAACCCTGTACCTGAGAATAACTCCTGCAATAAATGTGAACATATCTGTATTTCCTGAGAAAAAACCCCGGTAAAAGTAATAATGCTGACTATTAATTCCAAGGGTTTTTAATTTATTATGGGTCTGTGTAATGACCACATAATTAAATGAATGAAAAACAAATGCACAACTACCTGGATCTTTTTTTTTATATTATTTAATATTCTCTTATTTTTGGGCTGCAACTTAGAACGAAAATGCAATATACCTTTATAGATTTTCTTGCCCTGCTTGGGTCTCTGGGTTTTTTCCTCTTTGGGATGAAATTCATGAGTGAGGCCCTGCAGAAAGTTGCCGGAGATAAACTTAGAGGTATCCTTGCAGCCATGACCTCCAGCCGGATCAAGGGAATTTTTACCGGCTTCATGATAACTGTCCTTGTCCAGTCCTCCACAGCTACAACCGTCATGCTTGTCAGTTTTGTCAATGCAGGGCTTATCAACCTTATTCAGGCAATAGGGGTGGTTATGGGTGCCAACATAGGCACAACGGTTACTGCCTGGCTCATTTCCCTTCTGGGCTTTAAATTCAGTATCAGTTACATTTCTCTTCCGCTTATCGGTATCAGCCTCCCTTTCATGTTTTCCAAATCGAAAAAGAGAAGGTCAATGGCCGAGGTTGCCATCGGGTTTGCCATGATTTTTCTGGGACTGGAATTTTTGAAGGAGTCTCTGCCGGATATTCAGGAACATCCTGAAATTCTGAGTTTTCTCGCCTCATACACCAATATGGGCATATGGTCGATAATGTTGTTCCTGGCCATTGGCACTCTCCTGACCTTTGTCCTCCAGTCCTCAAGCGCTACCATGGCCCTCACGCTGGTTATGTGCAATAATGGCTGGATCCCGTTTGACATGGCTGCCGCCATGGTGCTTGGTGAAAATATCGGCACCACTATAACGGCAAATATAGCTGCAATGATTGCAAACGTATCAGCCAAAAGGACTGCCCGTGCTCATCTGATCTTTAACCTGGTTGGTGTATTCTGGATTATGTTCATTTTCAATTTTGTTCTCAGGGAGATCGACCTCTTTCTTGTCAGCGCCGGCCTTCTTTCACCCTTTGAGGAGCCCCATGGCATTCCTGTGGCCCTGGCAGTATTTCATACAATGTTTAATGTTATGAATGCCCTGTTGCTTATCGGGTTTGCTCCTCTTATCGCCAGACTGGTTTCCAGGCTGGTGACTTTGAAAGATGAGGATGAAGAGGAATTCAGGTTAAAATATATTAATACCGGGATATTGTCAACTGCCGAGCTCTCCCTTTTCCAGGCCAAGAAAGAGATATCGGTCTATGCAAAACGGACCAAAAAGATGACAGTTTACGCAAGGTCGCTGTTCAATGCAAAAAAAGAGGCTGACGTTGAATTTTTCTTTAACAAGGTTGAGAAATATGAGGAGATAAGTGACAGGATGGAGGTTGAGATAGCCACCTACCTTACCAAGTTGTCGGGCGGCCATCTTAGTCCCCAGGGCTCACAGCGCCTCCAGACTATGCTCAAGCTGATAGACAATATTGAAAGCATAAGCGATTCATGTCAGAATGTCGCCAGGGCGATATCCCGAAAAAAGCAGAAAAAAATAGTGTTCACCCAGGGCATGCGTGACAATGTCAACAAAATGTTCGATCTTGTGGAAAAGGCAGAGGATATAATGATTGAAAATCTGGATGATGATTATCATAACGTTAAAGTTGATGGTGCCATTGAGATGGAATACAAGATCAACAAGTTCCGTAACAAACTAAAGAAGGAGCATATCAAAAAGCTGAAGGAGAAGGACTACAAATACGAGGCAGGAGCAATCTATAATGATATCATCTCTCATTGCGAGAGAATGGGCGACCATATTGTGAATGTTACTGAAAGCATAATTGAACGGTTTGACTAGGATTTCCGGCACCAATGGTTTTTCTCCCTGTAAATTTTACCCTTTCTCCTGCTTCTTTGGAATTTATACCTTTCCATTATGACCTTTGCCTCGGATTCTTCGACCCGTTGGCCACAACTTTTTGGGATTTTCCCACTGCTCCACAGTAGCTTTATCCTGATCTGCTGATTGGTGAGAACAAACGTGTATTTTGCGAAAGCCATTATTTCTTCAGGGCCTCTGCTCCGCTCACAATTTCGATTATCTCATTTGTGATACTCGACTGACGGGCTTTGTTGTACTGCATCCGCAGCTCTTTTATGAGCTGGTCGGCATTGTCGGTTGCCTTATGCATGGAGGTCATCCTGGCACCAAACTCCGATGCGGCCGATTCCAGAAGGGCTTTATAGAACTCCGTCTTGAGCACCTTGGGCATAAGCCGGCCAACGATAAAATCTTCAGAGGGTTCAATGATATAAGTGTGCTTTGCAAGGTCCATCTCTTCGGGAGTGCAGAACTCTTCGGGCAGACTGATGGGAAGGAATGTTTCGTGGGTGATGATCTGTACGGCGGCATTCTTAAACTGGTTATAGATAATTTCAATCCGGTCATAGTCGCCGCCGGTAAAGCTGTCCAGTAAAGATTGTATGAAAGGGATGGTATATTCAAAGGAGAGTTCATCCACCAAATCATGCCTGGTCTGTGCTATCGGGTATCCTTTGGCCTTCAGGTAGTCTTCAGCTTTTTTCCCTATACAGTATATATCCACCATTTTTTTTGCTGACAATTTCCTGTATTGCTTGTTTGTCAGGTCAATCGCCTTTTTGGCCACATTGATGTTAAAGGCCCCGCACAGTCCCCTGTTCGATCCGATTATAACAATCAGTGCCTTTTTCAATTTCCGGTGCGAGTAATAGGGGGTCTCCTTTTTTGGCATGCACATCTGGCAATGCTTAAGAATTTCATGGAGTTTCCAGGCGTAGGGCCGCATCTGAATTATGGCATCCTGTGCTTTTCTGAGTTTGGCAGCAGAGACCATTTTCATGGCATTGGTAATCTGCTTGGTTGAGCTTACAGATTCTATCCTTGTCCGTATTTCCTTTAGGTTTGCCATCTCTTATATCCCGCTTCGTATCAGTCCACCGGCTTTTTTATCACATATCTTTCGGCCACCTCAGCGGCAGCCTGTCCCAGTTTAGTCTCCAGTTCCTCATTCCACTGTCCCCTCTTAAGTGCTTCCAGCACCTGGGGCATTGTATTTTCGAGCTGTTCCAGGAAATCCGATTCAAATTTTCTGATTTTTTCAAGCGGCACATCACTCAAAATACCTTTTGTCCCGCAATAGATGATCGCTATCTGTTTCTCGACAGTCATGGGTGAATACTGATTCTGCTTAAGTATCTCAACATTCCTGGATCCTTTGTTAAGCACTGCCATCGTGGCTGCGTCGAGATCAGAACCGAACTTTGAAAACGCTTCCAGCTCGCGGTATTGTGCCTGGTCCAGTTTTAATGTCCCCGCCACTTTCTTCATTGAATTGATCTGGGCCTTTCCTCCTACCCTTGATACCGAAATACCAACATTGATTGCCGGCCTTATGCCCGCATTGAAAAGGTTACTGTCCAGGAATATCTGTCCGTCAGTTATAGAAATAACATTTGTCGGTATGTAGGCTGATACGTCACCAGCCTGTGTTTCAATAACGGGAAGGGCCGTCAGCGACCCTCCGCCCTTAACATGGGGTTTAAGGACTTCAGGCAGGTCATTCATCTGGGCAGCTATTTCGTCGGACTGGATAATTTTTGCAGCCCTCTCAAGCAGGCGTGAGTGCAGATAGAAAACATCTCCCGGGTATGCTTCCCGCCCCGGAGGCCTTCTGAGAAGAAGGGAAACTTCGCGGTATGAAACTGCCTGTTTAGAGAGATCGTCATAAATAATCAGGGCTGACCTTCCCGTATCCCTGAAGAACTCTCCGATTGCTGCACCGGCAAACGGTGCATAAAACTGAAGGGCTGCAGGGTCTGAAGCTGTTGCGGCCACTATCACCGTGTATTTCATTGCACCCTTCTCTTCAAGTATCCTTGCTATCTGTGCGACGGTTGAACCTTTCTGGCCGACGGCGACATAAATGCAGTAAACAGGATCTCCCTTATCGTAGAATGATTTCTGGTTGATTATGGCATCTATTGCTATTGCTGTTTTACCTGTTTGCCGGTCGCCGATTATCAGCTCCCTTTGTCCGCGACCTATCGGGATCATCGAGTCAATGGCCTTTATGCCGGTCTGCAAAGGCTCCGATACCGGTTGCCTGAAAATAACACCGGGTGCCTTGCGTTCAAATGGAAGTTCAAACAACTCTCCTGTTATCCTTCCCTTACCGTCGATTGGCTCACCAAGGGTATTTATTACACGTCCCACCAGTCCCTCGCCAACATTAAGGCAGGCAATTTGCCCAGTTCTCCTTGCTATATCGCCTTCGTTGATTGTTTCAGAGTCTCCGAGCAGAACTGCACCTACATGATCTTCCTCGAGGTTGAGTACTATCCCCCTCACTCCTGATTCAAACTCTATCAGTTCATTTGAT